>JAEVZT010000513.1 GCA_023392115.1 Chloroflexota bacterium | reverse complement strand
TTGCCATTTTGTTCAAGACGCTAAGCCAGCTTCGATCTATCATTGGGTTACGCTCAGGCTACAACCGGTAACTCAGACCAAAGGAAGTGATACCGTGCAGAAAATCACGACGTTTCTCTGGTTCGATGATCAGGCTGAAGAAGCCATCAACTTCTACACGTCGATTTTCCCCGACTCGCGCATCATCAGCGCGACGCGCTACCCCGAAGGCGCGCCGGGTCCGGCAGGCAAGCTGATGACGGCGACCTTCGAGCTGCACGGGCAGCAGTTCATCGCGCTCAATGGCGGTCCCGAGTTCAAGTTCACCGAGGCAATTTCGCTGTATGTGGCTTGCGAGACTCAGGAAGAAGTAGACAGGCTGTGGGAACGCCTGCTTGCTGACGGCGGCGAGGAGCAGATGTGCGGCTGGCTCAAGGACAAATTCGGTCTGTCATGGCAGATCATTCCGAACGCGCTTGGCGAGCTGATGAACGATCCCGATCCGGTCAAGGCGCAGAACGTGATGCAGGCGATGCTGCAAATGAAGAAGATCGACGTCGCCGAACTGCGCCGGGCATATGAGTCGGCTGCCGTGAGCTAAGACTTTCACCGCCGCGAGAGCGTGTCATCGGTCGGCGACGCCTGCCGCGTGATCTCGATGCGCTGGAAGCCGTCGTGCGCCGTCACCTCAAGCACGCCGTTGTCGAAGAACCAGACCGGCGCGCCGTGACGATCAAGCCGGACTTCCAACGGCTCGTCGGCAAAGCCAACCACCTCGACACGGATGCGCTGATAGGGCGGCTGGTAGCGACCAGCCGTCCTTCGCGTGATGATCAGGCGGGCGTCGCTCTCCCACGCGCAGGTGATGTACACCCAGCGGTAATCGCCCTGCTCGACTTCTCTCCCCTCGCCGCGCGCTTCGTAAAGCACGGTTTCGGCATGACCGGGAAACACGCGCAGCACAAGCGGTGTCTGCGGCGGTGCGTCGGCACGCTGCACATCTGACCACATCGGCAGGACAGCACCCGCGCGGATGAACAGCGGCAGCCTATCGAGCGCCGCCGACACGTCGATCACCTGCCCGCCCATCACCGGCTCATATGTCCAAAAGTCATACCACAACCCGACCGGCAGATAGACCGACCGGCGGCAGGCGTCATGCTCCAGCACCGGCGCGACGAGGATGTCGCCGAGCAGATAGGCATCGTCAAGGCTGCGCAGCAGCGCGTTCGCCGGTTCGAGCATGAACAGCGGGCGAATGACCGGTACGCCGTATTCACGGCTGACGGCGATCATCGAGTACAGGTACGGCAGCAGGCGGTAGCGCAGCTGGAGCGTCAACCGATTGATCACCTCGTAAGGCTGCCCGAACGACCACGGAAATGGCGTCGTGCCCGATCTGCTGGCGCGCAGGAACGGCATCAGCGCCATCGCTTGAAGCCAGCGCGTGAACAACTCGGGCTCAACCTCGCCAAAGAATCCGCCGACATCCGCGCCCGCCAGCATCACCCCCGACAAACTCAAATTGAGGATTTGGCTTAAGCTCAAGCGCAGGTGATCCCACGTCGCGCTTGCCGCACCCGTCGAAGTCAGCATCGACCGCGACAGTCCGGCATATCCCGACCGCGTGACGACAACCGGGCTGGCGTGATCCGGCTGCGTTGTCAGCGCCGCTTCGGTCGCAGTCGCCATTTGCCCGGCGTTCAGATTATGCGCGCTGGTGTGGTCGAGCATGTCCCTGCCGCCATGCGTCACATAATCGGGCAGTGTTCCCGGCTGCCCGCCGATTGTCAGCACCGTCGGCTCTGCCATGTCGAGCGCGAAACCGTCAATCCCGGCGTTGATCAGGGGTGCGAGGCGCTGACTCCACCACGCCCGCGTCCGCGAACTGCCGAAATCGGGGAAAGTGTTGACGCCGCTCCAGCTCGCTCCGACGGCGGGGATGCCGTCCGGGTATTGTAGGAACAGCGCTCGTTCAGATTCGCGCATCAATTCGGCGGGCACGCCGGGCTTGACCGTCGTGATAACGCGAAAACCTTCGGCGTGAAGCGCTGGGATGACTTCGGCAAGCCGGTGCGCGTCGCCGTCGATGTAGCACACATCCGCCGGAATGCTGCGCTCGCGGAAGCCTGCCATCTCGCCGAGTGATGCCGCGTTCGCCGCCTGTCCATAGCCAAGCGCCCACAGCGGCGGCACATTAACTCGTCCGGTGATTTCGGTGTAGCAGCTTAAGACCGATGCCGCGTCCGTCCCGGCGAAGATGTAGTAGCATGCTTCGCCGGTCTCAGCTTCAAAGACAAGGTCGTCGCCGGTCGCACCGAGATCAGCCCACCCCCGGCTTGGATTATCCCAGAACAGCCCGCAGGCGGCGTGATCGCGGATGCCGATGTAGAACGGCACCGAGTAATACAGCGGATCGGTATCGCGCCCGTAGACGCCGGGATCGGCGTTCCACAGCTTGAACCGCCTGCCGCGCAGATTCAGCCCCGCCGCCCGCAGCCCCAAGCCGTAACACGTTTCATCGGCGGTCAGCAGCGCTGACAAACGCGCGCCGCCGGTATCGCGCCACTGCACCCCGCCGGCATCAGTGTAAATCAGGCGGTAATCGGGCAGCAGTTCAACGCGCAGGTGAAATGATTGCTTGCTGACGCGGCAGGCGATCGATCCTGTCCGCAGTTCAAGCACGTCGTCGGCGTCGGTGAGTTCAAGCGCGATGGGGGGTCGCCTCGCGACTGGAGGCGTGGTTGGCGGCTGTGAGAAATCGCCGTCCGGACGGGCGCGGACGCGAACGCACGACGGCAGCGCGGCTTCAAGTTCAATCCATGCATGTTCGCAGCGCAGGCGAATCCCGCGCTCGTAGCGCCGCACGTCGAGGACGCCGCCGGGCTGTCGCCATGGGGCAGCCATCCGCGCGCGCGCGTTCGGCAGATAGCGCTGGTCGTACTGCCGGGTCACACTGTCACAGTGTTTCACCGCGTCGACCAGCTTCTGCCCACCGATCTGCGCGTAAAGCTGGAGCGGATCACTGCGCCGGAGCATGAAGACTCCTTATGAGAAAGACTGCTGAACCCACTGCATCGGGTCGACGGGGACGCCGTTGACCCACACTTCCCAGTGGAGATGCGCGCCTGTCACGCGCCCGGTGCTGCCGACCGTGCCGATCACCTGTCCTGTCGTGACAGTTTCGCCGACGCGCACGTAACGCTCCGTCTGATGCCAGTAGCCCGTGTACACGCCCCAGCCATGGTCGATGATCGTCGCCTGCCCGCGCACGTTGAGCAGGTCGGAAAAGACGACGCGCCCCGCCGCCGTCGCCAGCACCGGCGCTCCCGGCGCTCCGGCGAAATCTGTCCCGGCGTGGATGCGCTCAAATGCGCCACCGTTGTAAGCGCGCAGGTTGCCAAAGCGTGACGACAGCGGCGCGGCTGCCGGAAGCCCCATCGGACCGTCAAAATAGCGCGTCGGCGTGAACGGCTTCATCAGGCTTTCGACCAGCGCCAGTTCATTCCCTTCCAGCACCGGGTCGAGCAGCCCGCCGCGATCCGCCAGCAAGTTGATGTACTCGCGGTAGTAGTTGCCGCCGACTACCTGAATATTCGCATCGAAAGCCGTTTGCACCCCGCTCGTATCGGTCAGCGTGAGCGACAGCGGGTAAATGCCGACCGTCGTGCCGACGGGGATGCCGACGAGCATCGTATGGATGGTGTTGTCCGCCTCATTGGCAACGGCAAGCCCGCGGTCGAGGAACGTCCCGGCGATGGTCACCGGCACGCTCGTCGACAGGCGAATGCGCCCGCTCTGCCCTTCGACAAGGATCAGCGGATAGACGTCGAAGCCGGTGATTGGCTGCGGTAGGTCGAGCGCGAGCTGCGGCACTTCGACGCCCGGGATGATCAACTGCTGTCCGGCGTAAATCGTCTCCGGGTTGGCAATACGATTCGCCGTCGCGATCGCGTTGACGGTCGTCCCGTACTGCATGGCGATGCGGTACAGCGTTTCTCCCCTCAGAACCGTGTGGATCAGCGGCGTACCGCTCGACTCCGTCTGCGGTTCACTGACCGGATCGACCGGCGACACGTCGAGCGCCAAGCCGACATAGAAGCCGCCGGCGTCGGCGATGCTATTGCGCTCGGCAAGTCCATCGGCGCTCAATCCGTAGAGCGCGGCGATACTCGCGAGCGTTTCCCCCGGCTGGACGATGTGCAGCAGCGGCAGCGCAGCGCCAGCCGTCGCCGGGACGAGCAGCCGCTGACCAACGGCGATGCTGTCGGCAAGCTGCAAGCCGTTCAGGCTCGTCAGGTTGTCAACAGTCGTCCCGTACTGCATTGCGATGCGGAACAGGTTCTCGCCGCGCTGAACGACGTGTATCGTGACGTTCGTCGCCGTCGGCGTGGGGTCTTGAGCCATAACAATGGCGGGAAGCAAGAGCAATCCCGCCAGCAAAAACACAATGATGCGATGATGGTATTTCATTCACCTGCCTCGTCGAAGCGCAGCGTATCCCCGACTTCAACGCGATTCAGCAGGTCGGGGGTTGCCTCGATGTAATATTGTGCCGGCGCGCGCGGCGCGTACGCCGGTCGCCATGGCTTCGCCAGCGCCTTGTCGACGACTTTCCCCGACGCGTCGAGCCACACGACGGCTATATTGTACAACATGAAAAACATGTGGATCGTTGTGTGTGAGCGCCCTTCGCGGCGCGTTACAAACAGCAGTCCCTCGCCTTCAGGCGGGCGCACAGTGAGCATCAGCCCCCGGAAATGACACCAGAAGCTGGCACACCAGCGCGCCCGTTTGAGTACAATTTCCCCCGTATCCGCGTTACGGAGCACCCGCCAGCGGCTCATGGAATGATCAGCGTTTGCCCCACAAAGATGCGGTTCGGGTTGAGAATCCGGTTCGCTTGAATCAACTGATTGACCGTCACGTTGAACCGGATCGAGATGTGATACAGGTTATCGCCCGGCTGAACGATGTACGTCCGCACGCTGCCGACCGGCGTTGGCGTCGGCGGGACGCGCGTCGCCGTCGGCGGCAGCGTGGCGGCAGCCGTCGGGATCGGCGTCGGGCTTGCCGCGCCGGTCGGAATCAGCAAGCGCTGACCAACATAGATCAGGTTGTAGTTGGTGATGCCATTCAGACGCGCCAGCTCGAACATCGTCGTGTTGAAACGCAGCGCGATCGTCGACAGTGTGTCGCCGTACTGGACGAAATAGACGGTCGTCGCCGGACGGGTTGCCGTGGCGCCGGGCTGCGTCGGCGCTTGCGTCGTCGGCGTGGCAGTCGGGACGAGCGTCGGGACGAACTGAGTCGCCGTCTCCGTCGGCACTGGCGACGCCGGTGAAGTCTGTGTCGGCAGCGGCGTCTGCGACGGGATGACCGCCACCGGGATCAGCAACTGCTGCCCGACAAAGATCCGCGCGTCTTCGTCCAACTGGTTGGCGATAATGATCGCCTCGATCGTGCTGCCGTAGCGCGTCGCCAGCCGCCCAACCGTGTCGCCGTTTTGGACGATGTAGGTGAACATTTGCGGGAACTGGTTCGTGTCGAGCGTCGGCGAGGCAGTCGGCGTCGCCGGAATCGCCGTTGGAGCGGTCGTCGCCTCGGTCACTTCAGGCGTCGTTTCTACCGGGATGCTCGTCTCGGTCGGGAGTTCAACCGTCGGCGCTACAGTTGGAGCTTCCGTCGGTTCTTCGGTCACAATCGGTTCAGCGGTCGGTTCTTCCGTTGCCGTCGGCGCTTCGGTCGGCGCGTCAGTCGGTTCTTCAGTCGGCGGAACGTCGATCGCCGTCGGCGCTTCGACAGTCGGCGCTTCGGTCGGTTCTTGCGTCGGCGGGATCTCAGTCGCCGCCGCGCCGGGGGCGGCAAGCGACGCGTCGTCAACGTAAATGACGTTGTACTGAATTTTCGCGCTCGCCGTCGATCGGATGAAGACGGTTGCGGTACTGCCTGCTGCCGCCGCCGTCACCGAGTGGCGGGTATATTCGTCGTAAACGAAGGCGGGTTCCGACCAGACAACCGACGCGCCCTCGGCATCCGTGCCGCCGTTCGGGTCAATGCCGACCTGAAAGCTGATCGCGCCGGTGTCGTCGCTTGCCTCGGGATCGCCTGTCGAGGACACCCAGACATAAGCGTAGACGCTGAACTCAAGCTCAGTGCCCGGCGTGACGCCGCTCACCTGCTGGTAAAGTCCACCCGTGTGAGTTGCAAAGAATGAAAAATACTGCTGCGCATCGTTGCCGGTGCGAATTTGGGCGAGCGGCATCCCGTTGACGGTGTCCGACGCCCGGTAGTACTCCGGCTGCACGTTGTCGGAATTGGTCATGCCTGCCTCGGCGGGAAGATGCCACGGCGTCCACCCCTGCGCGACTTCGCCCGGAACTGCGCCGGTCATGGGGGTGAACGGCGGCTCAAAACCGGGGTTTGTCAGCAGATTACCCGACTGCGCTTGAGCGGCGGTAAATCCGGCGCTCAGGGCGACAGCAATACACACGTAAAAGATAAAGCGATAAATTCTCTTCATACGGTTGCTTCCCCTGTGCAGACGTAGCAAGTTAGAAATGAGTTTACACTGTTTTTCCGTTTTACGCTTGTGAGAGCGTCTTGCGTATGAGCGCGACGAGCTGCGGCGCGCTAAATGGCTTCATGATAAACTGTGCTTCTCTTGACACGCGCATTTCGAGCAGTTTGGCGTCGCTCTGCGCGCGCGCGGTGACGATGATCACCGGTATTTGCCGCGTCTGGGCGTCCTTCTTGAGCTGGTCGTATACCTGCCAACCGTCCATGTCGGGCATCATCAGGTCGAGCAGGATAATGTCCGGCTGGTAATCCTGAACTGCGTGAAGTCCTCGCATCCCCCCGCGCGCGCCGATGAACTCGAATCCCTCGCGGGTCAGGATAAGCCGCAGCAGATCGATCATTTCCGGCTCATCCTCGATGCAAACGACGCGTTTCGACATTCGTACCCCTTATCTTTCTCCAGAGTAAGAAGCGGCTGTCTACAATTATGCCCGAAGTATCGCAATTTGCACCTTAATCCCGTATACTTAGGCGCAGCTTCCTTATCGCTCTTTATCAACTAGCTGAACGCCATGCCTCGTATTGTCATCGGATTGTGTACCCTTGAATTCCACCTGCCCGGCGTGCTGTCGCTCAAAGAGAAGCGCAGCATCCTGAAATCGCTACTCAAACGCCTGCACAACACGTTCAACGTCTCTGCCGCCGAAGTCGACTTTCAGGATTCGTGGCAGGAGGCGGTGATCGCCGTCGCAACCGTCACCACGTCGACGCCGCACGCTCACCAGACGCTCAGTCACATCATCACATGGATCGAAGCGAACTACCCCGATGCGCTGATCGTCAATCAGGAGATCGAAATTGTCTGACGATCGTCAGCCGGAGCGAGCGCCGTGATCGTCAAGGAAGACGCGCTCCGTGAGTACCTGCACAACAGGCAAATTCCGATCGCTCTCAATGAGCAGATCTTGCCTGAACTGTCGGCGGGAGCGCGGTTGGCGCTCTGCCTGCGCGCCGATTTCAGCAGCGCGAAGCCGGTAATGTACGTCCTCGACGGCGGGCGCGAACTGCACGGCGAACAAATCAACCCGCTGATCGGCTTGCGCGAGTATCAGGCGCGCAATCTGGCGAACGCCGCCAACCTGCCGCGCGAGCAGTGGGCGGAGCTGATTGCCGTCGCGCACCGGTTGTACGGCGCGTTCATCGACGCCGACGCCATGCTGCTGGAACTGAACCCGTTGGCGGTGCTTCCCGACGGTCACCTCACCGTGCTTGGCGGCAAGCTCGTGATAGACGATTACGCCCTCTACCGTCAGCCCACGCTCGCCGCACACCTCCTTACCGAGTCGCCGACGCTGGCGCAAGCGCACGCCGCCGGAATCCGCTACGTCGGGCTGCACGGCAAAATCGCCTGTCTGTCAAACGGCGCGGGTTTGGGCATGGCGGCAATGGATATGATCGCCCATTACAGCGACGGCGAGATGCGCGCGGGGAACTTCATCGACATCGGCACAGACGTTGCTCCCGAAAAACTCGCCGCCGGTCTGCGGCTTGGGCTGGCAGATACCGACGTGCGCTGCCTGTTGATCAGCCTATTCCTCTCGCGTGGCGCTGTCGATACGGCGCGGCAGGTCATCCAAGCGGTTGAGGACGCGCGGAGCAGCACCCCGGTGATCGTGTTGTTTCTCGGCATTGACGCCGACGAGTGCCGCGCGGCTGTCCAGCACGCTGACATCTCGACACTCTCCAGCGCGAGCAGCCTGCGCGAGGCGGCGCGGCGCGCGATCCACATCGCAGGAGAACGCTGAATGTCGATTCTGGTCAACCACGAGAACTTCACCATCGTGCAGGGAATCACCGGGCGCGAGGGCAGCATGCACACGCTGCGGATGCTCCAGTACGGGACGAACATCGTCGCGGGGGTGACGCCGGGCAAGGGCGGCGACTGGATTCACGGCAAGCCGGTCTTCGATACCGTTGTCGCCGCTGTCGACGCGACTGGCGCGAACACGAGCGTGATTTTCGTCAGCGCACCCGCCGCCGCCGACGCGATCTACGAGGCAATCGACGCTGGAATCGGCTTGATCATCTGCATCACCGAGGGCATCCCGATTCTGGAAATGATGCGGATCGGCGAATACCTTCGCCAGACGAAAACCCGGCTCATCGGTCCCAGCAGCCCCGGCGTGTTGACGCCAATGGAGTCGAATATCGGCATCATCCCCGCCTACATTGGCAAACCGGGAAATATCGGCGTCGTCTCGCGCAGCGGCACGCTGACTTATGAGGTTGTTCACGCGCTGACGGCGGCGGGGTTGGGACAATCGACAGTTGTCGGCATCGGCGGCGACCCGATTCTCGGCACCGGCTTCCTCGACGTGCTGCCGC
>JAEVZT010000436.1 GCA_023392115.1 Chloroflexota bacterium | reverse complement strand
GCTTTATTCTGGCTGCGGCTGTCGAAATTCACCAGAATGCTGCCGTACTTGCTGCAGCTTCCGGCATCTATTTGCTCGGCGCTGTTGTTGTCGCCAGTTTGCGCGCTGGACGCCTAACCATCACACGGCGCGAGATCGCCTTCATCGCCGGAGGAGTTCTTGGCAGCCTTGTTTTTGTCGCTGCCCATGTGCTGCCAAATCCCTCGGATTTTGCTGCTCAATTCACTCGTTCGATGAGTGTACGCGGCACCGCTCGCCAGCCCGACTGGACAGATCAACTCGGCTGGCTGGGGTTCTTACCTCGCGCCATCGAAGGCTACCTGCCCCTATCGCCTTCTGAAGTCGCGCTTTGCATTATCGGATTTTTCGCAGCTGGCGCTGTGCGCCAATCCCGGGCGATCCTTGTACTGTGCTTGGTCATCCTATTCACCTATGGCATTTTAGCGCCCACGCTCACGCCCGTTTACCTGATCAACTTCTGGCCGCTCATCGCCTTGATGTGTGCCCGTACACTCTGGTCTTTACTGCACAATCGCAGGGTACTGGTGCTGGCGGTTTGTGTGGCAGTCACCCTCCCCAGCACGCTGAGCGCAGTGGAACACATGAGCGTGCGCACCAACATGCAGCTGATCGACGTGTCAGTCGATATAAACGCCACTTTGCAGCCGGATGAGCGAGTGGTTGCCTTGCATTCGTTCTTTTTGTTGATGCCAAACCCCCCGGAACTAATCGCGCCCTTCATGCACGACTACGCCGATCAGAACGATGCCGCACTCCATGGACTCGACCTCTGGCGATCCTTAGCACCCGATGTGTTTGTTGTCGCCCCGGTAATGAGTGAACCAACTGAAACGTTAGCCGAGGCGTACCGAGCAGAGCAGGGATTTGTGGAAATTGCTCGCTACACGGAGGCTGGCTGCTGTATCTTAGTGTATCGGCGGGGACAATAGGTGCCGCAGTCAACGGTGTGTCGTGTTAGAGTGAGTTTCTACGACGATAATCGCCGGCAGGTTCGCCGGATGTATGGAGCGTAAATCATGCGGCTCGAAGGGAAAACTGGGGTTATCACCGGCGCGGGATCGGGCATCGGACGCGCCTCTGCCGTGCTGTTCGCACGTGAAGGTGCTAACATCGGTCTGCTGGACATTAACGCCGATGCCCTGCAAGAGACGTATGCCATGATCGCCGCTTCAGGCGGCAGCGCGCTGTCGATCCCGACAGATATGACGGATGAGCAGGCTGTCGATGATGCTTTCGCGACTGTCGCGTCGCGCTTCGGCAGGCTGGACATCGCCTTCAACGTGGCGGGCGCGAGTGGTCGGCGCTGGGGCGATGGACCTGTCGCCGAGTGCACGCTCGAAGGCTGGCAGCGCACGCTCGACGTTAATCTCACCAGCGCCTTTCTCGGCAGCCGGGCAGCCGTCCGGCGAATGCTGGAGCAGCCCGAAGGCGGCTCGATCATCAACCTGTCATCCGTGCTGGGCATGGTCGGCGGCGATGAGGATTTCGCGACTCACGCCTACGCCGCGAGCAAGGCGGGCGTCATCGGGCTAACGCGCGCGATCGCCACCTACTACGCGTCACGCCGAATCCGGGCGAACGTGATTTGTCCCGGCTTGATCGCCACCGGCATGAGCCAGCGCGCGCAGTCCAACGAGGCGATCCGCGCTCGTCTGCCGCAGCTTCAGCCGCTGACCGGTGATTTCGGTGCTGCCGACGACGTGGCGATGGCGGCGCTGTATCTTGGTTCCGACGAATCACGCTTCACGACGGGCGCGGTTCTGACCGTCGACGGCGGCTGGACGGCGCATTGAGTTCACCGAAAGAAGGATGTTATGCAGTATTCGACCACGACGACAAAGCTCTGGGACAGCGATGTGCTGGTGATTGGCTCCGGTTCCGCCGGCGCGACCGCCGCGATCGCTGCCGCGCAGCAGGGAGCCAGCGTGACGCTCGTCGAGCGTTATGGCTTCATGGGCGGCACCAGTACGCAGGTGCTGGATACGTTCTACGGCTTCTATACCCCCGGCTCGGAAGCGAAAAAAGTGGTCGGCGGCGTGCCCGATCAGGTGGTCGATGCCCTGATGCAGCGCAAGCGCGCGATTTTGCGCCCCAACACGTACGGCGCGGGACAGGGTATCACCTACGATCCGCAGGCGCTCAAGATCGTCTGGGAAACGCTGGCGAAAGCCGCCGGCGTGCGCCTGCTGTACCACACCTTCGTCGTTGACGCGCTCGTCAGCGGCGAGCGCGTTTGCGGCGTGGTGGCGGTCAATAAAGGCAGCTTCTGCGAAATTCCGGCGCGCGTGATCATCGACGCTTCGGGCGATGCTGATGTCGCCGTCGCCGCCGGCGTGCCCTATGAAGGCGCGGAACACGGCGCGGTGCAGTCGCTGACGACCACCTTCCACATGATCAATGTGGACACCGAGCGAGCGCGCGCCGTCAAGAAAGACGAGCTTCATGCCCTGATAGGCGAAGCAGTTGAACAGGGTTACGCGCTGCCGCGCAGAGAAGGCAGCGTCCACATCACGCCCTTTGAAGGCGTCATGGCGACCAACATGACGCGCGTCGCCGACATCAATCCGCTGGACATCGAAGCCCTGACGGAAGCGGAAATCGAGGGACGCAGGCAGGCAGAGGAATATGCCCGCTTTCTGGTCGACAAAGTGCCGGGCTACGAGAACGCTGTGATGGCGCAGTTGAGCCATCAGATCGGCGTGCGCGAAAGCCGCCGCATCTACGGGCGCTACCGGCTGACGAAGGATGATGTGCTCGCCGCCCGCGACTTCGACGACGCCATCGCCCGCTGCGGCGCGCCGATCGAAGATCATCACGCCGGTGACGACACCGCTTGGCAGTACCTGCCGGATGGCGCGACTTACGGTATTCCCTATCGCTGCCTGCTGCCCGAATCGGTTGAAGGGTTGATTGTGGCGGGGCGCTGTCTGTCGGCTGAACACGATGCCCACGCTTCCGTGCGCAGCATGGGACAGTGCATGGCGATGGGACAGGCAGCAGGGACAGCGGCGGTCATCGCCAATGAACGCCGAATTCTTCCGCACGAGGTCAACAGCCGTGTTCTGCGCGACCAGCTGACGCGGATCGGGGCGATTGTCTGAGGTTCGTCGTCATCGGCAGTCTGAGTTCATCAAGCGCGAATTGACCTACCCTAAGCTGCGCCTATTCGCTTGTGACTCGACGCGAGAACCGAGCTTGAACTCTCAACGATTCCCGTTTGCCGTGCCTATCGGGCGCATCGTCGTCTGGAGCGCTGCGTCTTCGCCAAGCAGAAACCGCTGAAGCGCCAGATTTGCCGCGCCGAGGCTGACCGCGTCCCAGCCGAGCTGGCTGAGCGTAATCGTCGTATTCGCCAGCGACTGCGCTAAAGCATAGCGTTCGATTACCGCTTGAAGGCGCGGCAGCAAATAATCGCCCAGCAGCATGCCCGACCAGCCTCCGAGCACGATCATCTGCGGGTTGAACAGGTTGATCAGGTTGGCAATTCCAGCGCCTAAAGTGTGGATCACCGGCTCAAGCACGTTGGCTGCAAGCGGATCGCCGGTGACTGCCGCTTGATGCAGCGCAGCCATCACCTCAATTTGACTGTCATAGCGAAGCAGAGGGCTGTCTGGACTCGATTCGCGCAGCTGTTGGATGATCGCGGGCGCGCCCGCGTAGGCTTCAATACACCCATAACTGCCACACCGGCACGGGCGTCCGTCGAGCACGATACAGGTATGCCC
>JAEVZT010000397.1 GCA_023392115.1 Chloroflexota bacterium | reverse complement strand
AGTCCACGCGCTCGACGCAAAGCCGCAGCTCAAGAAGATCTTGCTCCTGACAGACGGGTACACCGGCTCGCCAAAGCCCGCTCTCGTTCGGCAGATTCAGGAACAGAATTTGCGCGTGTACGCCGTCCTGCCCGGCGAGTCGGCATACATGCAGGAACTGCAAAACATCGCCCGCTCGATCACGATTCTGCCGCCGCTGCGCGGGGCGCGGAAGCCGTGGTGACAGACTCCATTTGCGCTTGGGACTATAATGCAGCCCGCGCCGGGAAGACGAGGACCTTCACGGCGCGGTGGCTTGAGGAATACTGCTTGGGGGTCTTACTGGGAGGTTGTAATGCGGGAATGACCTCTACCCGACGAGCTTTGCAGCTGCCTCGTTATTCGTCTTTCTCCGTCGGGTGAAGCTTCGCTTTTTCCATCGCCGCGATGATTTCATCGATCGTGGCGTTGAACAGCTTCCGATAGCCTTCGATCACTTCTTTGAACGCTGTCTGCCCATGTTCCTTGAACTCTTCCGGCAGGAGCGTCGACATGGCTTTTCCAGCCTCAGTGATCGCCTTACGCTGATGCTCAATAAACAAGTCGAACGCAGTCTCTTCGACCGGCACGATTTCCTCAACCGGCTTCTCGACCGTCACTTCGACCACCGGCACTTCCTTTTCTTTCTTCACGCGAGGTGGAGTTTTCGTCGTCATGCTCTGCTAACTCCTTATTTTCGGCGTTAACGGTTTCAACTAACGTAACGCTTTTTCGCGTCGTCGCCTACGCGGTATGTATATGGAAATTCGTGATTTTTGTCACAACCTACTGTCGACAAGGATCACGTTACCGATTGAGCGCTGTGGACAAGCTCTTGTGCCGACTGCGTGAAGGGCATCAGGCGCGTCATCGACCCCTTCTTCAAGCGCAGCCCGCCGCGCATGAGCATCACGAGCGGCTGCGCCTTCCCGCTCAATACCTTCATCCAGTTATCATAGTCCGCCTGAATGACGAAGGCAGCTTTTGCCATCGCCTCTTCAACGGGAACATTGTGCGCGTCACGGCAGATGCCGCGATGCAAGTCCATCAGCACCGCCGTCGCCTTCGGAAAGCCGAAGCGCGGATTGGCTTCGATGACGAACGCCAGCGCGCCTGCTTCCCAGCGCTGCGATGCTTTGTAGTACGCGGGATTGTTGTTGATGGCTTGCCTGAACGCTTGTGCCCATGCCTCAGAGAACAGTTTTGGCTTGCCTTCCGGCGCTTGCTTCGCGGCTTCAGTGGGCTGAACGTCGATGGCTGGCGGGGGCGACGCCTCGACACCTTCCTGCGCCTCGTAGGACGGCGGGATCAGCGGCGCGGCGTGTCCGTTGATCGCCGGTTTCGCCGACGGTGCTGCCGGTTCAGGGACGGTCGCGGGGACGGGCTGCTCAACGTCAGCGGTCTTCGCGGGTGTAGACGCGCCATCAACCACCAGCGTCATCTCCGCGCCAATCGGCTGCGCCGATGCTGACGCCACCGGATTGAGATTGACAGGGGCATTGCCGTTGCGCGCAACGCTGCTGGCTTCCTCGACAACCGCCGTTGCAACGGCGACCGGTTCAGGCGCGGCTTCGACTGCCGCCACTTCGACTACCACCGGCTCAGCCGACACAGCCGCTTCTGCCACCTCGACGGACGTGGGTGCCGCGGTGGTCGGCGCGGGAGGGACCTCAACCGCCGCTTCAACACCAACGGGATTGGCGGGGGCAGGTTCAGGAATGATCGCTTCGGCGGGGGCTGCTGCCTCCGTCACCGTTTCTGCGGGACGGAGCTCAGCGGCTGCCGGCGCCGTCGGCTCGACCTGAACCGACTCGATCGGTTTATCAACTTTCACGGCTGGCGGCGCGGGCGGACTGGTCGGCGGCACATTCGCCGCTTGACGCAGCTTGACGTAGGTTTCTTCGACGTAGCGGCGCAGCTCTTTCACGTCGGTGACGATCGCCGTGTCGGTGATCAGGTTCATCGTGATCGCGCCGTTGTAGCTCAGAATGACCGTCGCCAAGCCGTTGCCGGGGTTGAGCGGGAAGTAGCCACACGTATGGAGCATCTTGTGACCGAGTAGGTAAACGGGCAGCGGCGGACCGGCGACATTCGTACACCACGAATGGGCGATGAATGCGAACGCCGATGGCGCGACGTGCCAGATCAGCGGCTGGGTCGGCGACGGCGCGAGCGACGGCAGGGTCAGGATCATATCCAGCCCATGCGACAGCGAGGACTGTTTCATCACTCGCGTGTATTCCATGACCTTTTGCAGCCGCGCGATCGGATCGCTTTCATACATCGGCAGTTCGATCGGCAGCACGGAAATACGGTTGCCGTACTTGCCTTTTTCCTGTTCCTCGCGCATGTTCACCGGCACGATGACGCGGAAAACGTCCTGTCCCTTGGTCGTCCCATGCTGGCGTAAGTACATGCCGACGGCGTTGCCGAGTACAGACAGCATCACGTCGTTGACCGACGCGCCCTTGACCGTCGCGCGGATCGCCTTAACTTCGTCAAGCGGGAATTCCGACCACGCGATCGCCTGAATGCCCGAATTCGTGCCGTTGATCGCCAGCTTCTTGATCGGCGACAGATTGTCGTTGATCAGGTTGGCGATGCCGACAAGCGTGCTGCGACGTTTCTCTTTGTCGGTCAGCACGGAACTGAAATATGAGACTTCCTGCGTCAGCTTGCCAAGCAAGTTCAGCTTGTTCGGAATGTCGCGGCGGAAGGCGTCAATCACCAACTGCGGCGTTGTCGGCAGCTTCGGCGGGTCATACAGCGGCTTTTCGGGGATCGGCTTGGTTTCAGGCACGATGTCGAGCAGGATCGAGAAAATCTCGACGGCGGACAGCCCGTCGACCATGCAGTGATGCGTCTTGAAGAAAATCGCCGTCCGGTCGCCCGACAACCCCTCGAGCAAGTAGATCTCCCACAGCGGCTTCGACCGGTCGAGCATACTGCTGATCAGCGCGCCCGCCATCTCGCGCAGTTCCTCGTCAGTCCCCGGCGGGTCGAGTGTCAGCTTAAAAACGTGGTTCTCAATGTAAAAGTCCGGGTCGAACATCCACGTCGGCTGTCCGAGGCTGAGCGGCGCTTGGACGATCTTCTGTTGGTAGAGCGGAATCTGGTGGATGCGCGAGTCGACGAGTTTGACGAACGACTCGAAATCGATTTTCCCCTCGAAGATCGTCACCGCGCCGATATTCATCGGCGTTTCACGGCTGTCAACGTAGAAAAATGCAGTGTCGACAGGTCCGAGAATAGCAGCGTGTTTTTTCTCGTCCACCATCGCTCCTTTCTATATCACCGCCACGTCGAGCGTTTCGCTGAGGGCTTTGAGCGCGGCGTTTTCTCCGCTTTGCACCATGCGGCGCTGAACTTCCGGTCGAAATGAAAATTCGGGCGTTAGGAAAAACTCGATGTCATCCGGTTCAGGTTGAATCCAGATGATCTGCTTGTCGGGGTAGCGTTCTTCGTACAACTGACGCCAGATCGCGATCCGTTCCTGAAAGATGATCGACGTTGACTGTTTGACGATGTTCACCCAGCCCATGCTGTTAACGCTGTCAGCGCCCTCCAATTGCAGCGGCTGGTACGTGTGCGACACGATCACCCGATCCGCCAGATTGAGCGCGATGTCGACCGACAGCGTCTTCTTGATCTCGCCGTCGATGTAGTT
>JAEVZT010000328.1 GCA_023392115.1 Chloroflexota bacterium | reverse complement strand
CGGCTTTACGCCGCCGGCGGGGGGACGGGCAGCGCGTCAACCGGCGTGTCTTTCCACTTCTCGCCCTCTTCCACCAGCATGATCGGGATGCCGTTGCGGATCGGGTATTTGTAGCCGGAGTCGGCGCACACCAGCCACGTGTCCTTATACAGTTCGAGCTTGCCGGGGTCGTCGCCCTTGTCCTTGTAATGGACGGCGACCGGACAGCGGAGTATCTGGAGCAGTTCGGGATCAAATGTTGCGTTCATCGCTCATCACTCTCGTCATGAAATATCGGCAAGTATAACGGCGCGGGGGAAACGCGTCAATCGGCGCGCGTTTGTTCGCCGCGCAAAAGCGCATATAATGGGTTTCAACCGCTTCACTTGAAAACGTGGATCACCTGACCTCCATCACTCGCTGCGGATTGGACTGCACATGCCCGGCACGCGCTTGTTTTTCGGACTCTGCCTGATCGCCTCGCTCGCCCTGCTGATCGCCATTCCCCTCACCGCGCGCGAGGGCGCCGACCCGCCGATGAGCGCCGAAGCCGCCGCCGGCTGGCATGTGTGGCGCGAGATCGGCTGTGACGGCTGCCATACAGTCTACGGGCGCGGCGGCGTTTATGCTCCCGACCTGACGCAGATTTACCAGCAGCGCGGCGAGGTCTACCTGCGCGAATTCCTGTTCGACCCGCGCGCGTTCCACACCGATCACGCGCGCTCGATGCCGAATTTCGGCTTGACCGTCACCGAGATCGACAGCCTGCTTGCGTTCCTCGAAGGGATTGGTTCGAGTGAAACGGCGAGCGTCTTTCCGCCGCGTATGATCCGCGTCAGCGGCGGTATATCAGCGGAAGTCGCCGCTGAGGTCGCCGCGCCGGACGCGGGACAATCCGTACGCGCTGACCCTGTCGCGCGCGGGCGTTACTGGTTCTCGCGCCCGCCCGCCGCCTGCGCGACCTGCCATTCGCTCGAACCGGACGTCGTGATCGTCGGTCCGTCGCTGGCGGGCGTGGCGACGCGGGCAGGCGAGCGCGTGCCCGATATGAGTGCCGAAGCCTACATCCGCCAGTCGATGCTCGATCCGGGCGCGTTCGTCGTGCCGGGCTTCGAGAATGTCATGGCGCAGAACCTCGCCGAAGTCCTCAACTCCGACCAGATCAACGATCTGATCGCGTTTCTGCTGACGCTGGAGTGATGCCAATGCGCCGGACTGCCTACCAATTCCTCGCCTCATCGGTCGCCCTGCTGATCCTGTACGCGATCGTCAGGCTGCTCGGCGGGCTGAACTTCCTCGGCGCTGATCCGCTGGCGGCGCTGCCGTTCCAGCAGATCGACGCCTTTGGGCGCGTCCTGCTCGATCTGGCTGTCCTCGGCGGGCTGCTCGGCGGCGGGCTGTATATCGGCGCCGAAGCAGCCGTCAGCGTCGCGCCGCTTTCCGAACGGTTGTCGCGCGTTGCGCTGATTATCTGGGTGATCGGGCTGGCGCTGATCGTAATCGGCGGCTTCTTCGGCGTTCTGGGCGGGAGTCATGGGCGCGAACTGCCCGCGCTCCTCTCCTTGATAGTGATCGCCGTCGTCGTGCTGGTGATAGTCGCTGCCGCCCGCGCGTGGGACAGTTGGACGGCGATCGCGGTGGTCTGGACCGCGGCGATGATTCTTGTCGTCATCGCCCGCCTGATCGCCTTCGTCCCGGCTGCTGATTTCGACTCGGAAATCGTCCTGACGACGCTGTCGGTCGGGCTGCGGATCAACATCGGCTACGCGCTGGCGAGCGCCGCGCTGATCTTCTGGCTGATGCGCCGCTTCAGCGCGGTTATGCCGCTGTGGGCGGAAATGGGGATGTACACCGTCGCCGGGCTGCTGGCGCTGGCGGGCGCGCTGCTGACGCTCGCTGGGCTGCAAACGGCGCTCCCGTCGGACGCCCTGCGCGCGATCGGCACGATCGCCGCGTTCGCCGTGCCGCTCCTGTACCTGATTTTCGCCGCTCACGCGTACAACGCCTTTTCGCAGCGCAGCCCGAACGTCACGCTGTCGGCGCACTGGACGGCGCTCGCCGTCGTCCTGCTGACCGGCGCGAGCATCCTCGGCGGCTTGGCGGCATATCCGGGCGTCCGTCTGTGGATTGCCGGGACGCTGGTCGACGAGCTTCAGCCGGCGCTGATGCTGCTGGCGTTCGCCGCCGTGATCCTCGGCATGGCGAATCAGGTCAGCGCCGATCTGCGCGGCGAGAACCGGCGCATCACCGGCTTTATCCCGTTCTGGCTCGCCGCTTTCGGCATGATTGGCGGCGGGCTGGCGCTGCTCGGCGCGGGCGTGGTGCAGGTCTACCTCGAACGCCTGTTGAGCGTCGGCTTTCTCGAAACGCAAACCCTGATCATCCCGCTCTACAGCCTATGGTGGGCGGGGCTTGTCGGGTTCGCGCTGGCTCTGCTCGTTTACGCGCTCGCCTTCTGGCTGCGCCGCCCCCGTTTCGATGGTTCCAGAGGATGAAACCCGCGATGAAATGGCTGCGCCTTTTGTTGATTATCCCCCTGCTGCTGGTCTGCTCATTGGCGACAGTGTTTGCTTTCGTCCCCGCCGACGAGGATGTGCCGATCCCGTTCGAGCAGCAGGGCGGCGGCGCGCGTCAGGAAGCGCAGGCGGTCAGCGGCTTGCAGGCGGCATGGCGCGACCTGCCGGAAGTCGAATCCGATCAGGCGGCGCTCGGACGGCTGCTGTTCTACGACCCGATCCTGTCGGCGAATGATGATCTGTCGTGCGCGACCTGCCATCACCCCGATCTCGGCTTTGGCGACGGGCGGGCGCTGGCGCTCGGCTCGCATGGCGAAGACCTGCGCCGCAACGCGCCGACCCTGTGGAACGTCGCCTATGCCGATCGCCTGTTCTGGGACGGTCGCGCCGAGTCGCTTGAAGCGCAAATGCTCGTGCCGCTGACGGCGCAGGATGAAATGGGCGCTGATCCCGACCAGATGGTCGAGCAGCTTCGCGGCATCGCCGAATACCAGACGCTGTTCGCCGAGGCGTTCGGCAGTGAGGACTCGATCACCGTCGACCACGTCGTCGCCGCGATCGCCGCCTTCCAGCGGACGCTGATCAGCCGCGGCGCGCCGTTCGACCGCTACGCCGACGGTGATTTCGACGCCCTGACGCCGGCGCAGCGGCGCGGCTTCGACGTGTTCCGCAGCGCGCAAACGCGCTGTCTCGAATGTCACGCCCTGCCGACCTTCACCCACAACACGTTCCACGTCATCGGCGTGCCGGACACCGACCCCGCCAACCCCGATCTCGGGCGGGCGGAGACGATCAACGCGCCCGACGCCGAACACGCCTTCCGCACGCCGGGGCTGCGAAACGTTGCCCTGAGCGCCCCGTACATGCACAACGGCGCGTTTGACACGCTCGAAGAAGTCGTCCTGTTCTACCTCAACGGCGGCGGATCGTCGCTCGGCGCGGACTTCCCGATCGACGAGAAGGTGCGCGGCTTCACCCTGACGGATCAACAGATTAGCGATCTCGTCCAGTTCCTGTTCGCGCTGACAGACGAACCCGCCGACCTGACCGCCATCCCTGAACGCGTGCCGAGCGGCTTGCCGGTCGTCGAACCGATCGAGAACCCGGCGCGGGCGCTGGTCGAGCAGGCGACGGCGGTTGAACGCGATCCTGCGGAAGCGCGCGACCCGCAGACGATCACCGTGCGCGCGGGCGAGTCGATTCAGGCAGCAGTTGATCAGGCGCTTCCGGGCGACACGGTGCTTGTCGAGCCGGGCGTGTATCACGAGACGGTTTACGTCGACACGCCGGGGATCACCGTGCGCGGCGTGGTGAACGGTGACGAACGCCCGTGGATCGACGGGCAGGGCGTCTTGAGCGACGGCTTCAACACGACAGGCGACGATTTCGTCCTCGAAGGCTTCGGTATCCGCGACACGGTCGGCAACGGCGTGCTGACGACCGGCGCGGAGCGCATCGTCTACCGCGACCTGATCATCGAGAACGCGGGGATTTACGGCGTCTATCCGGTTGAGTGTACCGACGTGCTGGTCGAGAATGTGACGGCGACCGGCATCGCCGACGCGGCGATCTACGTCGGGCAGAGCCGCGGACCGATCGTCGTCCGAGACAGCACAGTTTACGGCAACGTGACCGGCATCGAGATCGAGAACAGCACCGACGCCGAGGTCTACGACAACCACGTCTACGACAATACCGGCGGCATCCTCGTCTTCTTGCTGCCGAACAACCCCTCGCGCGTCGGCTACGGCACGCGGGTCTACAACAACCTGATCGAGGACAACAACCACCCGAATTTCGCCGCGCCGAACGCGGTTGTCGGCAAAGTGCCGCCGGGCACGGGGATCATGATCATGTCGGCGGACAGCACCGAAGTCTTCGGCAACACGATCCGCAACAACGCCACCACTGGCGTCGGCTTGACGAGCCTGTACATGCTTTACCCGCGCGACACGGTGTTCGACTTGGGGCCTATCCCCGAGCACAACTGGATTCACGACAACGTCTATGAGAACAACGGCTACGATCCGCAGGGCTTGGTGGCGGAAATGGGCATCCCCGGCGCGGATATTCTGTGGACGGCGGAAGGCTGGAATAACGCCTTCGACGAGCCGGGGGCGTCGTCGTTCCCGCCGCTGCTGCCGAGCCGCAGCCTGCCAGATCCACTGGCGCGGGCGCTGTGGCGCCTCTACGACACGGCGGTGCAGCTGCTGCTGTGAGCGCTCAGTTCACCCCCCACAGCCGGATCGTGTTGTCGCCGCTCCCGCTGAGGAGCAGGTTGCCGATCGGGTGAAACGCCAGCGTCAGGACGGGGCGTGTGTGCCGCGTCAGCACCGCAACAGGCTCGCTCATCGGGTAGCCATCGGTGGAGGGGCGCAGATTCCACAGCTTAATCGCGTTGTCGCGTCCGCCGGTCGCCAGCAGAAAGCCGTCCGGGCTGAAGGCAACGCAGTCGACGCCGCCGTCGTGCGCGTTGATCGTGCGCACGGTTTCGCCTGTCGCAAAGCTGATCACTTTGACAGTGCCGTCCTTGCTGGCGGATGCGAGCAGGTTTCCGTCAGGGCTGACGGCGAGCCGGCGCACCCAATCGTCGTGCTTGATCACCAGCGCCGTCTGCCGCGTCGCCATGTCCCACAGGCGGATCGTGTGGTCGCGGCTGCCGGACGCGAGTCGCTGGTTTTCCAGTCCGAAGACGACGCCCGTGACTTCATCCTCGTGCCCGTGAAGCGCCGACAGCGCCGAACTGTCGAGCATGTTGAACAGGCGCACGTCGCGGCTGCCGCCGGATGCGAGCATGTGCCCGTGCGTGTTGAAGGCGACGCAGTTGGCAGCGCCGGCGTGACCGCGCAGGATGAACAGGCATTGATCCATGCGCGTCATCCACAGCCGCACGGTTGTGTCGGCGCTGGCGGTGGCGATCACCGTGCCGTCAGGGCTGAAGGCGATCCCCTTTACCGGCGCGCCGCTCGACTCGATCCGGCGATCGGGCGAAGCGCCGAAACCGCCCTGCCACAGCCAGACGCCGCCGCCGTGGGCGACGGCAAGCTGGCTGCCATCGCGCGACCAGCAGGCTTCGGTGATGAAGCCACACTGGACTTGCGCGACTTCAGCCAGATCACCGGCATTGTCGGCATTAATAATTTGAGGGCGCTTCATATCTTTTTCTCATGCCTGTCTAAGCGACCATACACCCCTTCGTGGGTACAGTATAACCAAATGATGAACGAGGGGCATCGATGGTGCAGGAGAAGTGGAAACCGTTCAAAGACCTCGACGGTCATCAATTCATCAATCTGACCACGTTTTGCAGGAATGGTGACCCGGTATCGACCCCGCTGTGGTTTGCACACGATGGTGACAGACTCTACGCGGTCGCCCCTTCCAATGCCGCTCCTGTCCACCACATTCGGCGCAACGCGCAGGTTGAGGTTGCCGCGCAGTCGGATGGCAGCAGGTCGGACGAGAATATCGAGGCGATGGCGCTGGTGCTGCCGGAAGAACAGACCTACGAGGCGAAACAGGCGCTGATGGCGAAGTACGGCTTGCACAAGCGGCTGTTCGATTTGCGCTGCGCGCTGCTCGGGCGGCGTCCCGTCTATCTCGAGATTACGCCGATGTAAAAAGTCCTCTATAATACCGCGCTATGCACATCGGACTGAACGCTCACCTGCTTTCTGGCGCTGCCGGTTACCGCTCGGCGGGCATACACGGCTATATCGACGGGCTGCTGCGACATCTGCCCGCTTGCGTCCCGCCAGATTGGCGCCTGACGGCGATGGTCGGCACGGCGAACCAGACGCGGATCGACGGCGTGACGATGCGCCGGTCGCGCTTGGATACGACTTCCCCGCTGCGGCGGATTGTCTGGGAACAGGCGATCCAGCCGTTCGCGCTGCGCGATTTCGACCTGTATCACGCGCTGGCGTTCGTCGCCCCACTGCCGCTCGCCGCGCCGATGGTTGTCACGGTCTACGATCTCAGCTTCATCCATTATCCCGAACGGCTGCCCGTTTCGCGGCGGCTGTATCTGCGCCTGCTGACCGGGCTGACATGCCGCCGCGCCCGCCGCGTGATCGCCATTTCGGAAAGCACCGCGCGCGCCGTCGCGCGGACGCTTGGTGTGCCTGCCGACAAGATCGACGTGGCGCAGCCGGGCTACGACGCCGACCGCTTTCGTCCGCTGCCCGCCGACGAGATCGCCGCATTCAAGCGGCGCAAGAACCTGCCAGATCGCTTCTGGCTGTTCCTCGGCACGCTCGAACCGCGCAAGAACCTGCCGGTGCTGCTCGAAGCATATGCCGCGCTCGACGAGCGCCCCCCGCTGATCCTCGCCGGGGGCAAGGGCTGGGACACTGATCACCTCTTTGAGACTGTCGATCGGCTCAACTTGGCGTCCGACGTGTCGTTTCCGGGTTTTATAGCCGCCGATGAAATCCACTTCTGGTACAATTGCGCCGACGCGTTCATCTACCCCTCGGTGTTCGAGGGCTTTGGTCTGCCCGTGCTCGAAGCGATGGCATGTGGAACGCCGGTGATTGTGTCGGATGCCTCGTCGCTGCCGGAAGTCGCCGGCGATGCGGGGCTGTGCGTCCCGCCCGACGACGTGAGCGCGTGGCGTGCCGCGCTCGCCCGCGTCGAAGGCGATGCCGAATGGCGCCGGACGGCGAGCGAACGCGGGATTGTCCGAGCGTGGCGCTTCCGCTGGACGGATACCGCTCAAAAGACGATACAGAGTTATCGGACTGTTTTGGAAACGAATGGCAAGTAAGCAGCCGCGCAAGCGGAAATCCCTGATTGAATCACCCGCGTTGATGCCGCTCGTCGACGCGATGCTGGCGTTTGCCGCCTTTGGGCTGGCGTACTTCGCCCGGTATGAGCTGCAAATTCTGCGCGCCGTGCTCGAGTTCAACCGCGCGCCGTTTGAGCCTTACGTCCCCTACGCGATCGTTTACATCGCGTGGCTGTACCTCAACTATCGCGGCAGTGGGCTGTACAAGACGATTCGCGGGCGGGCGCTGATCGACGAGATTTACACGATCATCAACGGCGTGACCAACGCGACGGTCGTCCTGCTGGCGATCAGCTTCGTCTTGCAGCCGCTGGTCTTCAGCCGTTTGATGATCATCTACGTCGCGGCGATCACGATCGTGCTGCTGATCGGCGCGCGCGTCGTTCAACGAGCGCTGCTGGCGTACCTGCGCTCGCGCGGGATCGGCGTCCAGCGCGTGCTGGTGATCGGCGTGGGCGATGTCGGGCGATCGGTACTGCGGACGATGATCGCCCGCCACGAGCAGGGCTTCCGCCCGATCGGCTACCTGACGGAAGACCCGGACAGCACCAATGCCGATCTCGGGCGCGTCAAGGCGCTGGGCGGGCTGGACAACCTCGCGCCGGTGCTGCGCGAGCATCAGGTCGATCACGTCGTCATCACGCTGCCATGGACGTACCGCGACCGGATTGTCAAGATGATCCGCGCCTGCCAGCGGGACGGGATCGAGGTCAGCGTCGTGCCCGACGTTTTCCAGCTCAATCTGCGGCAGGTGCAGGTCGAAAATCTCGACGGCATCCCGCTCTTGCACATGAACGGGCACGTACCATTCAAGGGCAGCAACCGCCTGATCAAGCGGGCGATGGATGTCGGCATGATCGTGCTGGCGTCGCCGATCCTCGTGCCGCTCGTCGCGCTCGTCGCGCTGGCGATCCGCCTCGAAGGGCAGGGACCGATCTTTTACACCGCTCGCCGCGTCGGCGAGAACGGGCGCGAATTCGACATGATCAAGTTCCGCAGCATGGTTCCCGATGCCGACAAGATGCGCCAAGACTTGATCAAGACGCTCGAACTTGACCCGCGCCACCCAAAGATCAAGGATGATCCGCGCGTGACGCGCGTGGGGCGCATCATCCGCACGCTGAGCATCGACGAACTGACAAACCTGATTAACGTCCTGACCGGGCAGATGAGCCTTGTTGGACCGCGCCCGCCGACGCCCGATGAGGTGTCGCTGTACGAGCCGTGGCACTTGCAGCGGCTTCAGGTGAAGCCGGGCATGACCGGCTTGTGGCAGGTCAGCGGGCGCAGCGAAGTCCCGTTTGACGAGATGTGCCTGATGGACATCTACTATATCGAGAACTGGACGGTGCAGCTTGACGCGCAAATCCTGATGATGACTATTCCCCGCGTGCTGCTTCGCAGCGGCGCGTATTAGCATGGTAGAGGCTTGCCGGTGGCAGCACGCCACCGGCTCACCGTTACGAGGTTTGTCTTAGGGCTCCGGTTCTCCCGGCATAAATGCTCCGATTTGTATTAGAACCCCGGCGACGTCCAGATCCGCCCAGTTTTCGACAGCCACACCCTCTTCGTTAAAACGGAAGATGCCGGTGCCGGTCATGGTGACTGTGTTGCCGGTTGCCGGAATGCCGAAGAGCGGACCTTCGTGCGTGCCGGTGTAGCTGACACGAATGGCGATCGTGTCTTTGCCGATGACGACGTCGTGAACTTCCTCGGTCATGTCGGGAAATGCGTCGTAGAAGCTGGCAACATAGGCTTTCCACCCTTCGCGGTCAAGCTCGGGCGCGAGTGGCAGGTGACCGACGAAATCCTCGGCAAAGATTTCGTCGACGATGTCGAGGTTGGGTCCGTCGAAGATGGCGTCGAACTGCTCGACCCACTCCATAGCGGCTTCTTCGGTTAGGAAACTGGCTTCACTGGTCGCTTGTGGATTATCTTGGGCTTCGATGATGGTGAACCGCCACGACAAAAGCGCGATACTGGCGACGAGGAATAAAACGCGCAGCACACGATGCCGAAGCATAAAGCCTCCAAAACAAATCGTCTCTTTATATGTTTGATGGGTGGGTGAGGGAATTCACCCGGAAGCGGAGACCGGAACCGCACATCGAACCATGTGTTGTCCCTTTCTTGCTGTCGCTGTTCGCGGACGATAATGATTATCGTACAGCATAATTACTCTAAATTATATTACTTGACTGATAACAATAGAGTGTAGACGTGGGAACGTCGGCGCGCCGAGAACCACAGAGGAACTAATATTTACTAATCACTATCCTTACGTTATATTACGGCGGATCGATGCTACAGTGATCAGTAACTTCACAAGTGAGAGTTCGCACAGAGTTTGAGATGGATGTACTGTTTCCTCCGGGTCCGGCAAAGAACCTGTTCCTCGGCAACGCGCCCGATTTCGCTAAAGACCCGTTCGATTTTCTCGTCGACTCCGCGCACAAATTCGGCGATTTCGTCCACTTCCGCTTTGGCCCATCGCACGCCTACTTGCTCACCAACCCAAGCCACGCGCATTATGTTCTCGTCGAAGCGCCCGACAAGTTTGACGACAAGCCCAACCTGCTGCGCGCGCTGAACAGCGGCATGGGACACGATTTGTTCGCGCCGCAGGAGAAGGTTCGCAAGCGCCGGCGGATGCAGACGGCGTTTCAGGCATGCTGGCTCAACGACTTTGCTGACGTGATGGCGCGGGAATGCGTTCGCGTCGACTGGCGCGCGGGCGAGAGCCTCGACGTTTTCGCCAACCTCAAGGCGCTGACGCTGCGGATCACGGCGCGCGTCCTGTTCGATACTGATACACTGCCGGACGGTTTCGACGAAGCGGTCACTTTCAGCCGCACGCTCGACGATCACCGCTTCCAATCGCCGCTGACGCTGCCCGTTTGGGTTCCGATCGGACAGAACCGCCGCCGGATGCAGGCGAACGCGAAAGTCGCCGAAGTGATGCAGTCGCTGGTGGACGATCACCGCGCCGGACGGCGCTGCGGCATCTTCGCGCGGATTCTCCAGACGGCATCCAGCGAAGCGCAGGCGATCGACGAGGCGATCACGCTGTTCGCCGCCGGTTGCACGATGACGGCGCAGACTGTCGCGTGGGCATTCTACCTGCTGGCGCAGAACCCCGACGCCGATACTGCCCTGCGCGGCGAGCTTGACGCGGCGCTTGGCGATCGGCTGCCCGCCTCGAATGATTTGCCGGAACTCGCGTATACGGAAATGGTGCTGCGCGAAACGCTGCGCCTCTACCCGCCGCTGTGGGTGATCAACCGTCAGGCGAAGCGCGAGACGCGCATCGGGAATTACTACGTGCCGTCGGGAAGCACGCTGTTCGTCAGCCCGTATGTGATCCACCACAATCCGCGCCAATTTTTCGACCCCGAGTCGTTCGTGCCGGAACGCTTCGCGGAAGGTTACGAACGGCGGATCAACCGCTACGCGTACATGCCGTTCGGCGCGGGCGCGCGGGCGATGATGGAAGAAGCATTTGTGATGACAGCGGGGAAAGTGATCCTCGCGGCGCTGGCATCACGCTATCACCTGTCGCTCGACGGCGATCACGTCGTGACGCCGCAGGCGAGCATCACCCTCTGCCCAACCGATCTGCGGATGCGGGTGGCGGCGCGGTAGACCGACAACTGACCGAATGGCGGTCGAGCAGTGTCGCCGGTGGCTCAAAGCCAACCGGCTGCGAAAAGAGCCTTGAAGCCCGCTGAAGCGGGCTGTTTAGCCCCGTTCACGGGGCTTTTTTTCTTGCCAGACCCTTTGAGGGTCTGGCAGCGCCAACGGGTAGGGGTTTTCTACTTCGTCCAGTGGTTGTTCTCCGGGACGAAGATCCAGCCTTGCGGGACTTCCGGCGTGCAGGATGCCGGGTAAGCGGCTTCCTCTGTCGCCTGTTCAAAGATGATCTCGACGCGCTTGTTGGTCAGCAGGCGGATGAAATTCCCCAGCACAAGCCGCGTTTCAGTTTCAGCTCGTGACAGAATTCCACCCTCGATCGCGTCTTCGCGGAAGTCGACAAGCGCCTCGTAGTTCGCCAGCAGACGCGCTTCGTCCCAATCGACGGCGCAGGTCGTGAACGACCGGTCGTACTGGCGAATGAAGTCGACGCGGCAGCTTGTCAGCTGTGGCGCGGGCACGGTGACGATGTACATGTCGCGCGCCTCGTCGTAGCGGATGTTTTCTTCTCTGATCTGTGTCAGGTCGATGCCCGCTTCGACAGCGCCCTGAACGACATGGTTCGCGGAAAAGCCGCAGGCGTTGAGCGCCCCCTGTCCAACGCCGACATAGACGTCGGCTTTGGCAAGCTGGCTGCTGACGCTGACGAGCTGACCGAGCGGCTGAATCCCCTGCACCAGCGTCCGCGATGACAGGACGGTGGCAACGGGCGGCGGCGCGGACGCGCCCAAGCCGAACAAACCGCCAATGCTGCCGATGACACTGTTGACCGATGTGACGCCGAGCGCGAGCAGCACGGCGATGACCACCACGATCAGCACCGCGCAGCCGCCCGCGCCGGCGACGAAGCCGAAACAGCCGGAGCGCCCCGGGCGCTCTGCAGTTTCTTCAATGCTGCTGTCCACTGTACCCCTCGCCTCAATCGGCGGCAGTGGTGGGACGACTTCCTGTGTATCGTCAACCTGATTCGTCAATTTCTCACTCCACGCGCAAACGTGTCAATCCAATAAACCTTGCCCTATTCTACGCGAAACCGTGCCGAGTAGTTGCCCCAATGCGCTGTACGACTTAAATGAGACAGATATGAAAACTTTCCCCTTTGACGAATGAAGAACGTAATATTTAGTCGTCACGGTGCTACAATGAGTCATACGCTGTGGGCTGTTAGCATGGGATGAGGTGTATGGTTACGGCGATTTACGACGGGAATTGTGTCATTTGCCGCCAGTCGCGCAAGATTGTCAACGCGCTCGACTGGCTGAATCGTGTCGAGTTTCTCGACTTGAACGACTGGGAAAAGGTCAACGCCCGTTACCCCGATCTCGACTGGAATGCGGCGTTCGGACAAATCCACACGATGACTGAGGATGGACAGATGCACGGTGGATTCTACGGCATGCGCCGCCTGCTGCGCGAACTGCCGCTCGGCTTCCCCGTGTGGCTGCTGCTGCACATCCCCGGCGTCACGCAGCTTGGCGAGGCGATCTATAAGTTGGTCGCCCGCAACCGCTACCGGATCAACAAGCTGGTCGGCGCGCCGGTGTGCGAGAACGGCACGTGCCGCGTCCACGCGGGTTAGGGCGTTTCGATCAAGCCAAGCTCGCTGCGGATGACCTGCGCCAAGTTGTCCTCAAACTCGCTCATATCCGCCGGGTCGTACTTGTAGGTGATGATCCGGCGGTGACTGATGTCGAACGGGATATCGTCGATCGACTGCGAGATCAGGATCACCGGGCGACCGAGCGTGTGCGCGATCCCCAGTTCGTAGAAGACGTTCGGGTTGCGCCCGGTGCAGTCGGCGATGCAGATTTCAGAGTGGTAGATCGCCGACCAGACCTCGTCGATAACCGACTGTGATGAGAAGAAATCGTCGCCGCGTTTGACCGTCAAACCGAGGCGGTTCGCGACTGGCGCAATGTGTTCGTCATAGACGACCTTCACGGCGGGGTCGAACGGCATGAGGACGAAAACATCTGCCCACTTGTCCTCACCCGGCGGCAGCGGCTCGCCGAAAATCGGGTAGGCGCTCAAGAACTCGCCCTGCGCGGTGACGAACTCGGTTAAGCTGATGCGGAAGATGTTCTGGATCGCCGACAGGATCGGCGACACCTTGATGCTCATCGTTTCCTGTGACTTGATGTCGTTGGCGTAGCTGACCTGAAGCAGTTCGCTGCGTTCGAGCGTGCTGATGATGCCTTCGAGCATGATCTTGAAGTGACCATTCGCGCCGAAGCGGCTCATCATGCGCGCCGCTTTGATCTGGTCGTCGCCCGACCCGGCGATCAAGCGGTCGCGTTGAAGGCTGGACTCGCGTTCCGACTCGTAGAAGTCGACGCCGAAGATGACTTTATACAAGTCCCAGAAACTCAGCGGACCGTACTGCCGCACTGCCCAAAGGACGATCATCAACCCTTTGCGGGTGGCGAAGATGCTCCGTTTATCTGCTTCGAGTGGAACGATCTGTCTTCTCATGACGCCCTCAACCTTTGTACATCTGTTATCGTACAACAAAAAGAGATCTTGGGCATCCGACGAAGGGCGTATGCGGGCGGCTACCGCCGCGATCGCTTCGGCTTGTCGTCGCGTTCCCACTGCTGGATCGTGCTGTCGGTCAGTTCGCCGTCTTCGGTCAGGCGGACGGCGCGCGCGTCGAGATCATCGTCGGCGAAGTCGTTCTTGGGCTTTTCACTCCACAGGCGCTCGCGCTCGCGTTCGACAGCGCGTTCGATGGCGCGCTCGCGGTTGAGGGTCGTCGTCATGTCAATCCAGTGGCTGACCAGTCCAATACCC
>JAEVZT010000310.1 GCA_023392115.1 Chloroflexota bacterium | reverse complement strand
CTCGAAAGCCGCGTGCTGACAGAGCTGCGCCTGCCCGCGCAGTTTGACGATGCTGGCGCGTACGTCCGACCAGAAGACCTTCACGATCACATTCGCATTTCGCCAGACGTCAACCAGCACATCGACTGGATCAGGGAAGATATTTCTCTCGGCTTCGAACGGGTATTCCTGCACAACGTCAACCGCGAACAAGAGCGGTTCATCGACACGTTTGGCGAGAAGGTCTTACCGGTACTGCGAATGGACTGAGAGAAAAACATGCAGACAAGCGTGGAATTCCAGCGGCTTTCGAGAGATCAACGCGCGCTGTGGCAGCGATGGGGGAGCTACGTATCTGGGCGTTCGTGGGGAACGGTACGCGAAAGTGATCCGCAGCTGCACGAAAAAGCGTGGGAAGCATTTCCGTTCGAACAGGCGCGGAGCCGTGCGTACCGCTGGGCGGAAGACGGAATCGCAGGCTTTAGTGACGAGCAGCAGCGGTTGTGCATGGCGCTGGCGCTGTGGAACGAGCAAGACCCGATCCTCAAAGAGCGTTATTTCGGCTTGAGCAACGAGCAAGGCAATCACGGCGAGGACGTGAAGGACTATTTCTTCTACCTCGACGGCGTGCCAAGCTACAGCTACCTGAAGATGTTGTACAGGTATCCGCAGGTCGAGTTTCCGTATGGACGCCTCGTCAGAGAGAACTCGGTTCGCGGTCAGGACGAGCGCGACGTCGACCTAATCGACGTACTGAACTCTGCATTCCGCGACAACCGGTATTTCGATATCTTTGTCGAATACGCCAAAGCCGATCCGGACGACGTGCTGTGCCGAATTACAGTGGTCAACCGTGCGGATCAACCTGCCCCGCTGCATCTGCTTCCACAGATCTGGTTTCGCAATACATGGCAGGAGGGCGGTGCTCGTCCGGCACTTCGCGCCGACGGCGACAACATCGTGATCGTGGATCACGCCGAGTTCACCGCATGGTGGCACGTCGAGGCGGCTGATGCGCTGCTCTTCACAGAGAACGAGACGAACAATCCACTAGTTTTCGACACGCCTGCCGTGACGCCGTATGCCAAAGACGCGATCGATTACGCAGTTGTCCGCGGGCAGCAGGAACGTGTGAATTCGGCGGGTCACGGCACCAAATGCGCTGCACATTTTAAGAGCGTTGTCGAAGCCGGCGCTTCATGGGTCATCCGTACCCGCCTGACGACGAACCGTCTTGCTGAACCCTTTAACGATTTCGATGCGGTGCTTGAACAGCGGCAGCGCGAGGCGGATGAATTCTACGAGCGCTTGCAGCGCCCTGAACTCACACCCGAGGAGAAATTTATCCAGCGCACGGCATTCGCGGGCATCACGTGGAACAAAAACTTCTATCATTTCAACGTGCGGCGGTGGCTGGAAAATGCCGAAACTCAGGTCGAGCATGAGAATGAGGAGTGGAGGCACTTTGACGCACATGACGTTCTCTCAATCGCCGACACGTGGGAATACCCGTGGATCGCAGGATGGGACTTGTCATTTCAAATCACGACGCTTGCGATCGTCGATCCCGAATTCGCCAAGGCGCAGACGCTGCTGCTCCTGAGTGATCGCTACATGCGTGCCGATGGCGCGCTGCCCGCTTTCGAAGGGGATTTGGCGACGCCGCACCCGCCCGTCCACGCGTGGGCAACATGGCATGTCTATCACATGACCGGTTTTGACCGGTCATTCTTGAGCGAGGCGTACGGAAAATTGAAGCAACATTTCGAGTGGTGGCTCAACACGCAGATGCACGCCGATCATCTGTTCGGTGGGGGGTTTCTGGGCGCGGATAACGTCAGCGTATTCGACCGCAACAAGGATGTGCCCGACGGCGCTTGGCTCGCTCAAGCCGATGGCACAAGCTGGATGGCGCTCTTTGCCCTCAACATGCTGGGAATGGCGGTTGAATTAGGGCGTGACGATGAGGCGGTCACATACCTCGATCATTTCTTGCGAATCCGCTCCGCCCTGTTCGGGCTTTGGGACGAGGAAACACACTTTCTCTATGATGTACTCCACATGCCCGATGGAGAGTCAATTCAGCTCAAAGTGCGCTCAGTCGTAGGCTTGATCGCGCTGGCGGCTGTTCTGCCGCTCGACTTGACCGTTGTAGGACCGCTGAAACAATTCCACAACCGATTGCTCGCGCTCGGCGAAAGCACGCCTGATTTCCGTTCCGGTGCGGATGGTCGCGTTCTCTTGGCGGCACTCTCCCAAGACAAGCTTGAACACGTCATTAACACCGTGTTCGATCCATCCGAATTTCACAGCCCTTACGGCGTGCGTTCGCTCTCGTGCTATCACGAAGATCATCCGGTGATCTACGAAATCGATGGCAAGGAGTACACGCTGCGCTACGAACCGGGAGACTCTTCAGACAAGATGTTCGGCGGAAATTCCAATTGGCGCGGTCCGGTATGGGCGCCGATCAATCAACTGATCGCCGAGGCGCTCCACGCATACCACGATCACTATGGCGAACGTCTCAGCATACAAAGCGGTGAGGCGATGACGCTGGAACAAGGCGCGCTTGACCTCGTGAAACGATTGGTCAACCTGTTCAAGCGCGATGCGGAGGGTCGACGTCCATTTTTCGGCACAAACGAGTACCTACAGAATGACCCGCATTGGCGCGACTATCTCCTGTTTTATGAGCATTTTCACGGCAGCACCGGCGCGGGGTTGGGCGCGAGTCACCAGAATGGATGGACGGCACTCATCGCCAAGCTGATCCAGAACGAGGGACGCAGCTTAATAACCCCGGTTCCTCACCGTGAAATTGGAGATCGGTAGCAGCAGTTCACGAACTGACGCGTCTCAGGCGAACCGCGATGTACGGCTTGCGCGGCAGTTCAATGCTGCACTCGCCGGAAACGGCGCGATCGAGCGGCGTAATTGTCATTTCCCACGTATCGATAATGTCGGCGCGATACTCTCCCTCAGGAAGCTCAAAGCGCGCGAGGGCGGGCTGCGCCGTCCGAAAGTACGTCAGGTAGTATTCTCCCTCGCACCCGGCGGTTGGAAACTGATCGCGGTTGATGTTCGCGTCCTCACGCCAAGCATCCAGCCCGCCCGGTGGGGCGTCGTCAAGCAGCTGCCGCAGGAATGCGATTCGGGCGGGGCTTTCGCCTATCAACACCCCGCCCTTCGACCACCACAGCTCGTCGTTCGGGCGCAGGTAGGTCTCGCCATGACCGACGTAACCGCCGTTCACCGTCCCTTCCCAGAACTTGCTCACCATCTCCTGAGCGGTGATGTTGCCCCAGCGATGGGGAATGTTCCCCTCATAGCGGCATTCGTCAACCACGATCGGCTTGTCATAGAGCCTGCGCCACTCGCTCACCTGCTCGACATCGGCGAACTGAATACTGGCGTGCGTCACCCACGGTTTGCCGTGATCGTAAAACGCGCGGCAGTTATGGATCGAGCGTAAGTGCTGGTAGGGATCGCTCTGCTGCACGATGCGGAAAAAGCGATCCCAGTCCGCCGAAGTTTTTTCTTCCATCAGATCGTATTCGTTCGCCAGCGACCACCAGACGTTGCGGAACGCCGCGAGGCGGGCGATGACGTAACGCAGATAGCGGTCATCGGCTTCCGCAGGCATCCGGTCAAATCCCCAGTGCCCCTCGTCGTAAGGGTGGAACAAGATGAGATCCGCCTCGATACCGAGCGCGCGTAACTGCGCGATACGCCGCTCATGGTGGCGGAAAAAAGCAGGGTTAAAGCGGGTGAAATCCCATTTGCCATCCGCGTCGCGCTCGAACGGGTACAAGGCGGGCTCGTTCTGGTTGTACGGATAGTGCTTCGGGAAGATGCACATGCGCAGCTTGTTGAACGGCGCTTGCGCCAGCGTGCGCAGCGTCTGCTCCTCAAGCGCTTCGCCCTGATGCGTCCAAACGTAACACGTCGTGCCAAATGGATAGTAAGGCGTGCCGTCGGCATACGCGAAGTGATAAGTGCGTTCAACTGAAACGGGTCCGTGATTGCCCGCGGACGGCGGCACGCACGTGAACGCCCCATGCAAATTGTCGAGTTCGGTGACATTGCTGCGTGTGGTGAACTGCCACTCGCCTAACGTGTCCGGCATGAAGCGGACGACATAGCGTCCATCGCCATCGTAGAAGCCTTCCACCGAAATCGTGCGGTGCTGGTGCCAAAATTCTGCCGAAAACACTACATCGACAAACGGGTTGCCGTCAGAGCGCCCGTTCGCCGCAAACTCAAAGATATCCCACCGCTCAACCGTCGTCTGCATTAGCTATCCCTACCCGTCACGAAGTGATACTCACCTGAGCCAACCGTGCAAACTACCGTGCCGTTGTCGCTCGCAACGGAATGTACCCCATCCGCGCCGTCGACCGGACTGCCGCTTTCGCGTACCAGTTCTGGACTTGCCGCCGGAATGTAGACGGTCGCGGTTGTATTGGCAGGAACGCTGACATGCAGTTCAAAGCCATCATCCGTCACAACCCATGACGACCGGATCGTGCCGCGAATCGATTGGTATTCGCCGCTGGCGCAGTTGAGGTCTCCGCCCGGATGCGGTTGGATCACAAAGCGATCAAAGGCGGGCGCGTCCGGATCGGGCTTGATGCCGAGGATTGTGTGGTAAAGCCATTCGCCGACCGCGCCAAAACCGTAATGATTGAAGGAGTTCATGCCGGGAATAGCGCCGAAATGCCAGTGGATGAATGTCGGCGTTTCCGGGTCGAAGACAACGTGCGGCGCGGACAGGCTGTCCCAGCGTTCCCAGATAGTCGTCGCGCCAAGCTTGATCATGTATCCCCACGATGGAATCGTGTCTTGAAGCAAGACGCGGTAGGCGACATCGGTGTATCCCGCCTTCGTCAGCACAGGCAGGAGCAGCGGCGTCCCGACAAAGCCTGTCGATAAATGCCAGCCGCGCGCTTCGATGTCAGCAGCCAGATGTCGCGCCGCCGCAGCCTTCAACGCGTCGGGCAGCAAATCGACGTGCAGCGCCAACGCATAGACGGTCTGTGTCTCGCCTCTTACCCGTCCGTCAGGTGAGACATAGGCGTCGATGAACGCCTGCTTCACCCGCTCGTAGAGCGCATGGTACATGTCGGCGTCATCGTCGCGCCCAATGAGGCGCGCCATGTTTGCCATGAGCTTCGCGTCCCACGCCCAGAACGCCGTCGCCAGCACATCATCTGGGGTCGGCGCGTTATAAGACAGCCAGTCGCCGTAGTTGAAATTCAGGCGTTCGGTGCGGAGATAATTCGGATTGCCGTCATGGATATACTTCATCCACTTCTGCATGGCAGCATAATTACGCTCGATGATGCGCTTATCCCCATAGAACTGGTACAGCGTCCACGGCGTGATCACGCCCGCATCCCCCCAAGCCGGCGCGCCATCCCGATCCATCACCAAGCGCGGCGCGACATCGGGAAATGCGCCTTCAGGCGACTGCCCATCGGATAAGCTCGTCAGCCAGCGGTCGAAGAATGCAGCCGACTCCATGTTGTAGCAGGCAGTCGTGCCAAACGCGACAACATCGCCCGACCAGCCTAAACGCTCGTCGCGCTGCGGGCAGTCGGTCGGAATGCTGACAAAATTGCCTCGCTGCCCCCAGAGGATGTTCTTCCATAGCTGATTCAACATCGGATTCGAACATTCAAACGTCCCGGTGTGCTCAAGGTCGGTGTGGATCACGCAGCCGGTGACCGTTTCCAGCGACACCGAGTCGATGCCGTCGACTTCAACGTAGCGGAAACCGTGTATCGTGAAGTGTGGTTCCCAAGTCTCGACGCCTTCGCCCTTGAGGATGTAGTTGTCAATCGCCCGCGCCTTACGCAGGTTTCCGACGTAGAGTTCACCGTCGGGCGTCAGGTCTTCTCCATAGCGCATCTGCACCCGCGTTCCAGCCTTGCCAGACACCTTGAGTCTGATCCATCCGGCGATGTTCTGTCCCAGATCGAAGATGTGGACGGTTGGGGAAATTGACTTCAGTTCAACGGCTGGCAGGTATTCGGTGACCCGTGTTGGCGGCGTGTTGAGTGCTTCTAGCT
>JAEVZT010000271.1 GCA_023392115.1 Chloroflexota bacterium | reverse complement strand
CCGTGACCTTCACGCAGCCAGCAGACGAAGCGCTGTGCAGCCGCGCGGTCGTTCGGCGCGTATCGGTTCGGCAGAAGCAGGTCGCCCGGATCGAACAGCAGCGAGCGCGGGTCGATCACGTCCTCTTGCAGCACGCCGACCGCCGTAATCAGCTTCCAGATCGAGCCGGGCGGGTAGAGCGACTGCGTAACGTGGTTCACCAGCGGCGTCAGCGGGTCGGCGGCGACGTCGAGATAGTAGTCGACATCGATATTGCGGGCGAAACGTGAGTTGTCGTAGCTCGGATAGCTGACCAGCGCTAAGACTTCGCCCGTCTGCGGGTTCATGGCAGCGACGAAGCCGGTCTGGCTGACAATCCGTCCCGCTTCCGCGTTGAGTGCTGAAATCCGGTTGCGCAGGGCAGTTTCGGCGGCTTCCTGAAATTCTGTATCGATCGTTAAGCGGACGCTTAAGCCGGGTTCAGGCGGAATCGACACCACCGGGTCGCCGATCGGCTGACCGGCGACGTCAACCTCGCTGACCGTTCGCCCCTGTTCGCCCGCAAGCTGTTCTTCAAGATATGCTTCTAAGCCGGCATAGCCAATGCGGTCATAGGCGGGGTTATAGCCGAGGGCGATCAGTTCAAGTTCCTGTTCGGCGGGAATACGCCCCATGTAGCCGACGATCTGCGACGTGAGCGCGCCGGTTGGGTACTCGCGCACTGACGCCGTGTCGATGGCGACGCCGGGCATCTGGTAGGCTTCTTCCATGATTTGCATCGCCGCGCGCTGCCCGATGTCCTGCGCGATGACGACCGGCGTGTAAGGGCGGATACCTTCACCCTCGACGACCAGTTCTTCAATGCTGCGGACATTCCGTCCGGACGCCAGCGCGATCGCGCGCGTCGGAGGGACGCCCGTCAGCGCCGACAGGCGGTTGTAAATGCGCAGGACTTCCGCCTCACTTGCCGGAAGGGCGGCGGGGACGATCGTCACGTTGTAGGCAGGCACGTTGATCGCCAGCGGGGAATTATAGCGGTCGTGAATCGTGCCGCGCGGCGCTGCCACCGGGAGTTCGCTCAGGCGGTTTTCGTTCGCCGCTGCCTGATACGTGTTGTTCTCAACGATTTGCAGTTGGTACATGCGCACGCCGAAAATCAGGAATACGGCGACGATCATCCCTTGAAAGAAGGTCAGCCGCCAGCCCTGAAATGGATTTGAGCCTTGCATTGCGTGTCCTTGAACTTACTTACGTCACAACGCGCTGGTCGCGACTGCGTTCGAGCCTGCGAACGAGCCACAGAACAGGCAGGGTGAAAACCAGATTGTAGGCGATGGAAGGCACAATGACATAGACAAAATGGTCGATGATGTTGACTTGAAATCCGGCGATGCCGAGCAGCAGGGCGAAGATGAGCTTCTGCGCCAGCGTCCCGACCATGACGAGCGCGAAAATCAGCAGCAAGCCGACATGATACACCTGCCGCTTGATCTGGTCGACGCCGAAGACGAGCAGCAGCAGCCCGACGACTGATGCGCCGGTCGGCGCTGCCGAGAGCAAGTCTTGCGCTACGCCTCCGATGAACGCCCATGCTACGCTCGATTCAAGCGACGCGTTGATCGACCATGCAAGCACCATCAGAAAGACCAAGTCGGGCGTGCCGCCGAAAATGCGGATTTGTGGCATAAATGTCGATTGCAAGATGGCTGCCAGCAGCAGGAAGACAACGCCGAGGTAACTTCCCATGGATCAGGACGCGCCCTCGAACACCGACAGGTCAATCGGCTGGAAGTTGGTGACGACGAGGACGAATTCCAGCGTGTCGAAGTTGATCAGGCTGCGTACCTGCGCTTCCTGATACAAGCCGCGCTCGGACGGACGAACGCTGGTGACGACCCCGATCACAATGTCCGGCGGAAAGTTGCCGCCCAGCCCGGATGTCAGGACGAGATCGCCCTCGCGTACCTGCGAGTCGAGCGGGATCAAGTCCATACGCAAGTTGCCCGACGCCAGCCCGACGATCGCGCCTTCGACACGCGTCGTTTGCATCCGCGCGCTGACAGAGCTTGACGGCTCGGTGACCAGCATCACGCGGGCGGCGTTGGCGCTCACTTGGATAACGCGCCCGACCAATCCCTGCCCGGTGACGACCGGCATGCCGACCGCGACGCCGTCGCGCGTGCCGCGGTTAATGGCAATCGTCCGCAAGCCGCTGCCCACGTCGACGCCGATCACGTCGGCGGTGACGGTTTCCTGCGACTGCACCGTGTTGCGGTAGTCGAGCAGGCTGGACAGCCGTTCATAATCGCTCTCGATTTCGCGCAGCTCGACAAGCTCAGACTGGTACAGCGCGAGCGCCGATTCGAGGTCGGCGATGCGGCGCTGAAGGGACTGAACGTCGGACAGACGGTTGATGTTATCGCTTATTGTCAGCGCGACGCGGTTGAAAATGCCAGAAACGGCGTTCAAAGGCGTTGAAGCGAGGTCTTCGACCGGCGACAGAAGCCCGGTCTGACTGGCGACGATCATCGCGGCGGTGACCAGCAAGCACACGATCAAGAAGATCGCCCGATTAGATCGCCACCCGCGCCGGAAACCTGTTCCGTTCATGCTACTGTGCTCCGAAGATCAACACTAATGCTGCGTGCTGCCGCGTTCCAAACCGACGAGCAAGCGGCGCAAATTGTTGTAGTCTTCGAGGACGCGCCCCGCGCCGCGCGCGACGCACGTCATGGCATCTTCAGTGACCCAACAGCGGATGTTGACTTCCTCCTGCACCCGCTCGGCGAGATTGCGGAGCTGTCCGCCGCCGCCCGCGAGGCAGATTCCGCTCTCCATCAGGTCGCCGATCAGCTCCGGCGGCGTGTCGTCGAGCGCATCCTTAATCGTGTCGATGATAATGCCCGCCGAGCCGGCGATCGCCTCGCGGATTTCGATCGAGCTGACTTCGACCGCCGTCGGCAAACCGGTGACGAGATGCCGTCCCTTGACGGTCATCATCCGTTCCTGCGCCAGCGGAAACGCCGAACCGATTTCGAGCTTGATGCGCTCGGCGGTTGGTTCGCCGATGAGCAGGTTATGTTTCGTTCGCATGTACTGGACAATATCCTCGTCCATCTCATCACCCGCCACGCGAATCGACCGGCTGATGACGATACCGCCGAGCGAGAAGATGGCAACTTCGGTTGTGCCGCCGCCAATGTCGACGACCATGCTGCCGCGCGTTTCCTGCACGGGCAGCCCAGCGCCGATAGCCGCCGCGACAGGTTCTTCAATCAGGTAGACTTCACGCGCGCCGGCGCTGACCGCCGCGTCGTAGACCGCGCGTTTCTCGACTTCGGTGACGCCGCTCGGAATGCCGACGACCACGCGCGGGCGCGGGATTGGAACCCAGCTTTGTTCGTGTGCCTTATGAATCAGGTGATGGAGCATCGCCTCGGTGACTTCGAATTCGCTGATGACGCCATCACGCAGCGGGCGGACGATCAAAATGTCTTTCGGGTTCTTGCTCCACATCTCCTTCGCGCGCGCGCCGACTTCGATTGGACGGCGAGTCTTTCTCTCAACTGCGACGAATGACGGTTCATTGATAACAATACCCTTTCCACGTACACTCACAAGGGTATTGGCTGTTCCCAGATCAATGCCGATATCTAGAGAGAATAAACCGAAAAAATAGTCGAGCGGACTTAACACCGAGCTGTTCTCCTAGCGGCATAAACAGCGGGGCATTATAACATGGGCATAAGGGAATACAAAGCGCCGATGAAATATGACGTTAGACACAAGGCTTCTTAATGCTATCCGCGAACTGCGGCTGATTCCGCCGGCAGCGGTGTTAATTGTCGCCGTGTCCGGCGGCGCGGATTCGCTCGCGCTGCTGCACCTTCTGACGTCGCTGCAAGCGCGATTGAAGGTGCGCCTGCACGCCGCGACGCTCGATCACGGCTTGCGCGGACAGGCGGGGGCTGATGATGCGCGTTATGTCGCAGACCTATGCGAGCAGTGGGGAATCCCATGTACTGTGGGTGCGGCGAATGTACCGGAGCTGATGAAAGCCGAGAGGCTCGGTGTCGAGGCGGCGGCGCGACGGGCGAGGTATGGCTTTTTGGCGTCGGTCGCGCGCGAGCAAGGGGCGGAGCGCGTCGCCGTGGCGCATCACCTTGGCGATCAGGCGGAAACTGTCCTCATGCACCTGCTGCGTGGAGCAGGCGTTACCGGTTTGAAAGGCATGGCGTATGCCGCGCCGATGCCGTACCACCCGACGCTGACGCTCGTCCGCCCGCTGCTGAACGTCACACGCCGTGAGATCGAAGCCTATCTTGACGAGCATGGGCTTACGGCGCGGCACGACGCGACCAACGACGGGCGCGACACCACACGCAACCGGATTCGCCATGACGTTCTGCCCGTTCTGCGCGCGATCAACCCGCGGATCGACAGGGTGCTGGCGCAGCTTGCCGAAACCGCGTCTGTCGAAGACGACTTCATTGAAGCTGAGCTGCAGCGCATCCTCACGGACGTTATTTTCGCTCCAGATCACGTCAAAATCCCCAAACGGCTGTTTGCCAGCCTGCATCTCGCGCTCCAGCGCCGCCTTATCCGCCGGGCTGTCGCGCACGTCGACGCGGCGAGCGAACCCGACTACACACATGTCACCCGCGCTGTCGACATCGCAACGCGCGGGCACGTCGGCGCGACGGCGCTGCTGCCGCGCGGACTCCATCTGCGCGTCGACTACGACGCATTGATCGTGAAGCGGCGCGAGGTGGAGATTCAGTCTCCCGTGCTGAAAATCGCGCCGGATGTTGAAATCGCCGTCACTGTCCCCGGCACAACACACATCAACGATTGGCTGCTGCACGCCGCGCTCACCCCATCAGGACAGGATGCCGCCCGGCTGTCTGTTCCCGCCGACGCTCAATTGACCTTACGCGCGCGCCGCCCCGGCGATCGCTTCGCGCCGCTCGGCATGGCAGGGCGCACGCGAAAGATCGGCGCATGGATGATCGACAACAAAGTGCCGCGCGGCGTTCGCGACAGCGTGCCGCTGCTGCTCGTGGACGACGTCGTCGCAGCGATTCTTTGGGGCGATCAGTGGGCACTCGCCGAGCGCTTTGCCGTGACGAATCACTCCGATCGCACGGTCTATTTCCGCGTCAAAACTAAACTCATGAAAAACTTCCCAATAACGTAAGTGAGTCACTAGTTGAAGTTGCAAAATGCGGAGAGTTGGGTATCCTTAAGGAAAGATAAATTTATGGAGCTACGATAAACAACTAGGCTGGCAATCCATGACAGAAAACGGAACTGAAAATTCAAGTATTTTGGTGGTGGACGACGAAGCGGCAATTCGCTATTCGGTCAGCAAAACGCTTCAGCGTGTCGGCTACAGCGTCCGTGAAGCGGCGAATGGTGAAGACGCGCTCGAGTGTCTGCGCGGCGAAACCTTCGACGTCGTCTTGACGGACATCCGCATGCCGCCCGGATTGGACGGCGTTGAGCTTGTACGGCGCATCAAAGACACAGACCCGGATACGATCGTCATCCTGATGACGGCGTACCCGAGTCTCAACACAGCAGTCGAGGCGCTGCGTCTCGGCGCGCACGATTACCTGATCAAGCCGAGTTCGAGCACCGACATTCGTCAAAGCGTGGCGCGCGGCATTGAACGGGCGCGCAACCTCAAGCGCCGCCGCGCCCTGCTTGATGCTATCCGCAGCAACGTGCAGGAGTTAAGCCGCGCGGCTGAAGAGGCGATGTCGCCGCTGCAAGAGAAGATGCTGGAAGAACGGCAGTTTATCCCCGAAGGAACCGGCGAGATGGCGGTCGGCAGCGTCATGACGCTCGGTCCACTGACGATTTATCCCGGTCGCTATCAGATTTCGGTCGAAGAACAGCCAATCGACCTGACCCCGACCGAGTTCGATCTGCTGCTGTATCTGGCGGCGCATCGCGGGCGCGTGGTATCCTGTCACGAACTCGTGCGCGAGGTGCGCGGCTATGCCGTCGACGAAGCCGAAGCGCGCGAAGTGATCCGCCCGCACGTCAGCAATCTGCGCCGCAAGCTCAAGCAGGCGGGGCAGGATGAGGACTTGATCGTCAACGTGCGCGGCATTGGCTACCGGTTGAGCGAACAGGCTGAGTAATTTGCGACGACAGTTCACGACAATTATCTTGTCAGTGCTCATGCTGGGGGCAACGGCGGTACAGGCGCAGTTGCCCTCGGTTGATTCAAGAATCGATGCGATGCCGCTCGAACAGCGCGTCGCCCAAATGTTTATGGTGTCGCTGCACGGCGGCGTGCTGACTGAAGAAGGCGCGTCGTTCCTGCGCGCGTGGCAGCCCGGTTCGGTCGTCCTGTTCACATCGAACGCGGGGACGCCCGACGCGGTCACGCGGCTGACGAACAGCTATCAGCAGACGATGATTGACGCGGGCGCGCCGCCGCTTCTGATCGCCGTCGATCAGGAAGGCGGGGTGGTGACGCGCCTGCCTGACGGCTTCACGATGTTCCCCGCACCCGTCCTAATCACGGCGGCGGGAACGGAGATGGCGTTTGAAACCGGCGCGGCTGCCGCGCGCGAACTGAGCGCGGTCGGCGTCAACATGAACCTCGCCCCCGTCGCCGATCTCGAAACGAACGTCGACAACCCGATCATTTTTCGCCGCTCGTTCGGCAGTAATCCCGAACTAACGGGCGCTGCTGTTGCTTCCTACATACAGGGCACACAGTCGATGAGTGTGCTGGCGACGGCGAAGCATTTCCCCGGTCACGGTGACACGGCGGAAGACTCGCACGGCACGCTGCCGATCCTCAACCTGCCGCGCGAGCGGATTGATACGGTCGAACTCGTCCCGTTCCGTCACGCGGTCGATGCCGGCGTAGCGGCGATCATGATGTCGCACATCTGGTACACGGCGCTCGATCCCGCGCCGAGCATGCCGTCGTCGCTGTCATACCCGGTCGTGACTGGTCTGCTG
>JAEVZT010000199.1 GCA_023392115.1 Chloroflexota bacterium | reverse complement strand
CACAAACCTGCCCAAAACAACACCGCGGGCGCGGCTGCCGACTAGGCGCATTCGCATACAAACAAATGACGCCCGCGCCGTCGATACCGGTCGCGGGCGTTTTTGATTCCAGTTAAGTTACCAAGCGTAGGCTTCGGGGGCAGCACCGCCGGGTCCGGGGAAGATCTCGTCGAGCGTCTTGAGCTGTTCCGGCGTCAGTTTGATCTCGAGCGCGTGCAAGTTGTCCTGAAGCTGTTCGAGCGTGCGCGGTCCGACGATCGGCGCGGTGACGGCGGGCTGGTGCAGCAGCCACGCGATGCCGACGTCGGCGGGCTTTTCGCCGATCTCGCGGCAGAAGGCTTCGTAGCGTTCGATCTGCGGACGGTACTTGTCGACGTTCTTCTGCATATCAGGACTGGAACGCCGCCCCTGACTCTGCTTCTCAAGAACGCCGCCGAGCAGACCGCCCGCCAGCGGACTCCACGGGATTAAGCCCAAGCCGTAGTGCTGGCACGCCGGGATGACTTCCAGCTCAATCATGCGATCCTTTAAATTGAACAGGCTCTGTTCTGACACCAAGCCCATGAACCAACGCGCTTTCGCCGCCTCGTTCGCCTGCGCGATGTGCCAGCCGGCGAAGTTGCTGCTGCCGACGTACAGAATTTTCCCCTGTTGAACGAGCACTTCCATCGCCTGCCAGATTTCTTCCCACGGCGTATTGCGATCGATGTGGTGCATCTGGTACAGGTCGATGTAATCCGTTTGCAGGCGGCGCAGGCTGCCCTCGCAGGCGCGGCGGATGTTGAGCGCCGACAGGCGGTTCTCGTTCGGCCAGTCGCCCATCGTGCCGTAAACCTTCGTGGCGATGACGACTTTCTCGCGCCGCCCGCCGCCCTGCGCCCACCAGCGCCCGATGATCTGCTCGGTGACGCCTTCGCCCTTCTTCCTGCCGTAGACGTTGGCGGTGTCGAAGAAGTTGATGCCGGTGTCGAGCGCGCTGTCCATAATCGTGTAGCTGTCCTGCTCGCTCGTTTCGGGTCCGAAGTTCATCGTGCCGAGGCACAGGCGGCTGACCTTCAAACCCGTGCGTCCAAGTTGTGTATATTCCATCACCATGCTCCTCTAGGATGGGGTTCGAAAAGGGGATGATACCACCTGTGGCGGCAATGGATAAAACAAAGACCTCAGCGGCACGCCGTTGAGGTCTGGGTATAGCTTGCTGTCAGAGCGCGTCAGGACTGACGCAGATTGAGCTTTTCGTTCTCGCCACCCTCGTAACGCTCGCCGCTGGCGATCGCCTTAAGGAAGCCGACGAGCGTGACAAACTTGCTCGACGGCGCGTCCCAGTATTCGGCTTTTTCGACTTTCACCTGAAGCAGGGCGATGTCGCGCGTCTCTAAACCATCGGGAAACCACGCCTTGAGCGCCGGACTCCAGTACTTTTCCATCGTTGGGCGGTCGCGCACGAGCAGCGCCTTGCCTGAAATCGAGACGTAGCGGTTGTTGCCGGGGTCGGCGTAGCTCAGGTTGACGTCGCGGTCTTTCTGCGCTTCCTGCACCTTTCCCGAGTCCGCTGAAGTGAAAAACCACAGGTTGCGACCGTCGAACGGTTCGGTTTGCGTCCCCATCGGGCGGCTGCGGAGCGACCCGTCTTCGTCGATCGTCGTCAGCATGGCGATCCTGATGTCCTTGATCAATTCAGTCAGTTTCTCGGCTGCGGTTTGCCCGTTGTCCTTGTTCATCCGTCACCCTCGATTATGCTTCACCTATGAAATTAATTTTATAATAAACGAGGGCGGCGGGCAACGTTTACACATCAAACGTTCAAAATCCGGCGTCGTAGACCACGCGCCAGACGTGCCCGTAAACGTAATCGGCGACGACCAGCGCGCCGTCCGGATCAACCGTCACGTCGATCGGGCGGATCAAGCCGGTGACGAACGGTTCGGGCGCGTAGGTGGCGAGGGCTTCGGGATCGGTTGGGATGGTTTCAGGGTCGATGCGGACGACGCGCTGACCACCCTCGACGGCGTTCCATAGGACGACGAACAGGTCGTCGAACAGGTCAGCCGGATAGGCAGCGCCGGTGTAGGCGACGACTCCCCGTGGCAGGCTCAACGACGGAAAGGCGATCAGGTCGGGCGAAACGCTGACGCGCGCCGGCTTGATCGGGCAATCCTCGCAGCCGCGTTCGCGCCAGTAGGGGAAGCCGTAATGCCCATCCTGCTCGACATGCAGCAGGCGATCGCCCTGTCCGGTGATCAAGCCGCTGTCGGTCGCGTAGAGCGCGCCCGAACTATCGACGGCAAGGTCGACAGGGTTGCGGATGCCGGAAGCGTAGACCTCCACATCGCCTGTGTGCGGCTGAATCCGCAGGATTGACGCCTCGTAAGGTTGAAGCCGGACGATGCCGACTTCAGAGCGCGTCGCGTTTTCGGCATGATCGCTCAACGCGCCGACGCCGAGATACAGAAAGCCGTCAGCGCCGAAGATCATGCCGTTCGGCTGGTTGTCGATCAGACTGTAACAGCAGGGGAGATCGGTCATGACTGGTTCGGCGTCGCCGCCGCCCGGCGGCACGCGCCAGATTCCGCCGCCGCTTTCGAGCGACACGCGCGCGCTGACATAAAGGTCGTCAGTTCCCGGCTGGAACGCCAGCCCGAACGGCGAGACGAACGTTCCGCTGAAGCGCTCGGTTGAGCCGTCGGCGTTCATAGCGTAGACTGCTCCCTCGCGCGTCCCGTTTTCAAGCACCGTCGCGTACAGCCTCCCGTCGTTCCCATACGTGATCTGGATCGGCTGACCGGGGAAGCGCCCGACGTGCTCAGCGTGAAAGCCGTCCGGCACGCGAATCCGGCGCAGAAAGCCGTCGATGTCATCCTCGCACGGGAAATCTTCGCACGACCAACCGGCGGTCGGCGCGAGCGGCGCGGCTGCGCCACCGGGCAGAGGCGCGATCTCGCTGCGCACCGGCGGCGTGAGCGTCCATAACGGCTGGGTTGGGG
>JAEVZT010000181.1 GCA_023392115.1 Chloroflexota bacterium | reverse complement strand
GGCATAGCGCTTCATCGGCTGGAGTTCGCTCGGGTTATCCTGCGTCGGGTACTGCAAGATGAAGCCGTTGTCGGCTTTGATCAGGCGGAACAACTTGAGAAGCCCTGTGCGCGGCACCATGTAGCCGTAGTAGTAATCCGATCTGCCGCGCAGCGTGTAGAGGATCAACCCGTTGCGCGTCCGCGCCTCGAGCAGGCGGACTTTGTCTTCATCGCCGCGTGCCTTGAACACGGCGACGGCGTCATCGAGCGTCACCAACTGCTTGCTGATCGGCTCGTTGGCGGCGGCGATCGCGTGCATGTGCGCTTCGAGCCGCTCGAGCTCGGCTTCGTCGAAGGGTGCGCGGTCGAGCAAAATGCAGTAGAATCCGCCATCCGGAACGGCGTGGCTGACGTTGATTTTTGTGCTTGGAAACAGTTCGTCAATCGCGGTTGTCAGCAGCATGACGAGCGAGCGGCGGTAGATGCGCCCGCCGTCGCTGGTGTTGAGCAGGACGGGCGCGAGCGCGCCGTCGCGCTGGACAACATAAGAAAGCTCGCGCAGCTTGGCGTCGAAAATGCCGCCGATTGTCGCGAAGGGGAAGCGCTCCGGTCGGTGTTCGCGCGCGCACTCAAGGAATTGTTCGACCGTCGTGCCGACTGATCCTTCCAAGACCAACCCATCAGGAAATGTGACGCGAACTGTGTCACGCGGTTCAGATATTCGAATACTTGTACTCATTAGGTAGACATCCAAGACGAAAGAATGGATTATCATTCTACTCCATGTTTCCCCTTGTGCAGATATGCGGTTTTGCGTTACAGCGCAGCAACCGTTCGCCGCGCCCGCGCGTTTGATGGCACGAAAGGACGATAATGGGTCTGGCATATGAACGATACTTGCGGGAAATCCTGATCGATTCGGACACGCTTCAAGCGCGTGTCGCCGAGCTTGGCGCGCAGATTTCAGTCGACTATGCCGACCGTAACAGCCTGATGCTGATCTGTATCCTCAAGGGCGGCGTGATGTTCCTGACCGACCTGATGCGCCATATCACCATCCCGCACGAGATTGATTTCCTGTCCGTATCGAGCTACGGGCGCGGCGCGCGCACGACGACCGGTAACGTCCGTATCGACATGGACTTGAAAGAAGAAGTCACCGGCAAGCACCTCTTGATCGTCGAGGATATTATCGACAGCGGACACACGCTGCGCTTCGTCATGGACGTGCTGCTGGCGCGCAAACCCGCAAGCGTCCGCCTGTGCACGCTGCTTGACAAGCCGTCACGCCGTACGATCCCGATCCCGATTGACTACACCGGCTTTATCATCGAGGACAAATTCGTCTTCGGCTACGGGCTTGATCTGGATGAGAAGTTTCGCAACCTGCCGTTCATCGGCGTGGTCAAGCCCGAGGCGCTGCTCAATGAGTGACCTGATCCTCGTCTGGTCGGACGCGATCCTCGATCTGGCGGAACTACTCGCCGACCTGACGACGCCAACGTACATCGTCGGCGGGTCGGTGCGCGACGCCATCATGCGCCGCCCGATCAAAGATGTCGACATCGCGACGGCGGGCAGCGGCATCGCGCTTGGGCGTAAGATCGCCAACCGGCTCAAAGGCGACTTTTTCCCGCTCGATCCCGAGCGCGACGTCGGGCGGGCGCTGGTTGATACGCCTGACGGTCGGATGATCTTCGACGTGGCGCGCTTTCGCGGCGCTGACCTCGATGCCGACCTGCGCGACCGCGATTTCACGATCAACGCGCTGGCAGTTGACTTGCTCGGCGACTTGCAACAGGTGATCGACCCGCTCGGCGGGGTGCGCGACCTGATCGACAAGCGCCTGCGCCGGTGCAGCCCCAACGCATTTAGCGACGATCCGATCCGCGTCCTGCGCGCCGTGCGCCAGAGCGTGCAGTTTGGCTTCCGCATTGAACCAGACACGCTGCGCGACGCCCGCGCCGCCGTGCCGCAGATCACGCGCACGTCACCAGAACGAGTGCGCGACGAGTTCATGCGAATCCTGTCGCTGCCGAAACCCGCCGCGGGGCTGCGCATCGCCGACGGCGTTGGCGCGTTGGCGCAGATTTTCCCCGAACTCGCGCCGCTGAAGGGGCTGCCGCAGTCGAGCCCGCACGTCTACGACGCGTGGACGCATACCCTCGCGGTCGTCGAGAGCATGAGTGATCTGCTGGCGGTGATCAGCCCGACAGGCGCGGTCGATATAGCAGGGCAGTTTAGCCTTGGCACACTGGCGGTCGCTCTAGGGCGCTACCGACTCAATTTGCAGGCGCGGCTCGAAAAGACGTGGGCAGACGGACGCCCGCACCGCGCGCTCGTCCTGCTGGCGGCGCTGCTGCATGACGTGGGCAAAGGGATCGTCGACCGCGTGCCTGATGAGGAGACGGGGCGTTTACGCTATGCCGGGCATGAGGAAGCGGGCGCGGTGATCGTCGAGGGGCGGGTCGCCGACATGCATTTCAGCACCGCCGAGCGTGATCTCGTGACGGCGGTCGTTCGTCATCACGTCGCGCCCGCCGTCTGGATGGACGACCTCTCGCCGCTGGCGATTCACCGTTTCTGGCGGACGCTGGGCGAGGCGGGGATCGACGTGATCTTGCTCAACCTCGCCGATTACCTCGGCATGGTTGGCGCGAACGTCAATCAGGATCGCTGGCTGCTGGCGATCGAAAACGCCCAGCGGCTGCTGGGCGCGTACTTTGACGATTATTCGCGTTACGTTGAACCCCCGGTGCTGATC
>JAEVZT010000360.1 GCA_023392115.1 Chloroflexota bacterium | reverse complement strand
CGAGGACACCTACGGCGCGCTTTCCGCCGACAATCAGCGGCTCGCCCGCGCGCTGTTTCTGCGCCTTATTGAACCGGGGGCGACGCCACAGGAGACGACGCGCCGCCGCGCGCGCCTGACGGAACTCGAATCGGGGGACGCTCCCCAGACGGAGGCAATGCGCCATGTCGCGGACACCTTCATCAACGCCCGCCTACTCACGGCTGATCGCAGTGGGGAAGACGAGACCCTTGAGGTCAGCCACGAGGCGCTGATCCGCGAGTGGAGGCAGTTGGGTGACTGGCTGCACGGCGCCCGCGAAGTTGTGCTGCTGATCAAACGCATCGCCGCCGACGCTGACGAATGGGCGCGCAAGGGGCAGCCGGAAGATGCGCTTTATCGCGGGCGACGACTGCGGGAGGCGCAGGACTGGGAAGCGAACAACCTGCCAAGCGCGAATGAAAGCGCCTTCATCGCCGCAAGCGCCGCCTATGAACAGGCCCAGATCGCGGCAGACGAACGGCGCAAGGAAGAACTGCGTCTAGCCGCTGAACGTGCCGAACGGGCGTCGGCAGAGTCGCAGCAGAATGCCGAATCTGCCAAGCGGCAGAGCCGTCGCGCTCGAAATGCCGGTCTCGCTGCTGCGCTGGTGATCCTAGTGGCGGTGGTTGGTGGTGTGTTAGCCATTCTACAGACGAATGACGCGGCGGCACGTACTACTGCCGCAGAAATCGCGCAAGCACGAGCGGAGGAACAACAGGAAATGGCGAATGCCGAAGCCATTGCCGCGCGAACAGCAGAAGCGGAAGCGGTTTCTGCACAGAATACATCCGTCGCGCAGGCAGAAGAAGCCAACGCACAGATGAGGCAGGCAACCTCCACATTGGGCTACGTTCAGGCACAGGGGACGCAGGTCGCGGCACAGGCGACCTACTTCGGCGTAGAGCAGGCGCGTATTGGTACGCTGTCAGCGGGTGCAGTCGTCATCCCGCCGGGGACGCTCACTCCGGAACTGCTGCTGCCGACACTCACGGGCGTGGCGCAGTTGCGTCAGTGGCAGCCCAATATCATTCGTGATGATTTCGGCGTAGAGATGGTCGAAGTGCCGCCGGGTTGCTTCATGATGGGTAGCGTGGCGAGTGGTGACGAACAGCCCGTCCATGAACAGTGCTTTGGCGAACCTTTCTACATCGACCGCTACGAAGTCACGCAAGGCCAATTCACCGGTTTGGGTGGGCAAATGGGAGCTGACTTCGCATATCAGGGCGAGAGTCGGCCGGTCGACAACATCACGTGGTTTGAAGCTCATGACTTCTGCCGAGAGAAACGCTCCGCGCGACTTCCGACTGAACGTGAATGGGAATACGCTGCACGAGGGCCAGACAGCTTAACTTATCCTTGGGGTCATCTTCCCATCTTGGTATACGCAGTAGTCGATCGAGGGCTCACGCTGGGAACTGCAGAAGTAACAACGCCCAATGGAGAGCCTGCTCGGCCGAATGGGGCGTCGTGGGTAGGAGCTCTTGATTTGAGTGGCAACGTTGCGGAGTGGACATCGACACGGTACGTGGACCTCGACTTTTCCGCGGGCTTCAATTTGTACCGGCAACGTTTCATGTATCCCTATATGGCAGATGACGGACGCGAGGAGATAGGGTCAGCAGAGTCGAGAACGGATGGAATGTTGCACAGGATGCGAGTCTTACGAGGAGGAGCGTGGAGCGATGACTCTTCAGGTAGTGGACTTCGAAGCGCTGATCGCTTCTATTTCAGCGATACTTTGCGGTTCATATCATTCGGATTCCGGTGTACTCGATCAACAGTCCCAAAAACATGAGCCTGCAATCGGCGCAATTTCAATCGAACATAAACCAGCAAGCTAGACCTGCCCTGCGGCACGAAAGCGATGCAAAGAGTCGCTGTAGCGAAAACAGGTTTAAAGTACCTTGTAGTCTATGAGCCCAACGTTTCGGATATATTGCGACTGCTTACGCGCGGCGCAAGCGTTGAATGCACTTAGGAATCAAAAATGCTCCGCGTGGAACGGAGCCTTGAATGTGTCCAAGCCGACCTGTAAGCCAATTTATGCTCCGGAACGGGGTGCGTGTGATGGAATGCTTCCCATCTGCTGCAAGATGCCGAGATGATCGTGATTCGAGCCAATAACGCCGGTAATGCGTCCGTCACTGACGCGAAGTGTGGTCGTCCCCGTCCATTCAATCGGTTTGCCGGTGGCAGCAATCGTGCCGATTGGACTCTCCCAATCACCCTGATGCGTGCCGCGGGCGCGCCACACCGTTGCGACCTTATCGCCTTCGGCTACCTGTTCAACGAGCGTGATCTGATAATCAGGGAACGCCGTCACCAACCAAGTAAATGCGCGTTGTGTCGCACTCACCACTTCGGGGGCAAACATTTCAGCAATCAACTCAGGATGACGCTGGTTGTGAACTTCTTCGAAATAACGTCGAACAAGTGACTTTGCCTCATCAGTAATCATTATTGTCCTCAAGAATCTTCTTCGAGTGCGGAAAAATGTGTCCAAGCCGACCTGTAAGCCGCCTTCTGTCCCCTTTACGGGTGGTGATCATCTCTCTTGCACGCGGATTACTCCGCGCGTCCAGCAGCATACCCGGCGCTTTTTACGGGACGGGTCGCCCCAATGCGCCTGCTTTGCCTTGCTCCCGGTGGGGTTTGCCAAGCCGCCGACATCACTGCCGGCGCTGGTGGTCTCTTACACCACCGTTTCACCCTCGCCGCTCTCGTGGCAATACCCTTCTCTGTTGCACTTTCCGTCGGGTCACCCCGCCTGGCGGTTAGCCAGCACCGCACCCTGTGGAGGGCGGACTTTCCTCAGCCCGGCAAGTGCCGAACCGCGATCACCCGGTCGGCTTGGACACCCTATTATTATACCGGACATAACGCCGCTCTAGTAGGGTCGAACGTCGGGCGAACGTGGGTTGTCAGCGTTCGTGACGGCGATTACAATGAAATACTGCCTGTTGTTCAATAGGTTTCTGGTTTAACGGATGACAACTCTCGCACAACGCTTCTCTGCGCCCCGCATGTTCCGGCGACTGTCTGAGACGTGGCGCGGTTTTGTTGCGCCCGGCGACCTTCCAACGCTAATCATCGCCGCCGTCCTGCTGCTGATGCCGGCGCTCTCGCTCAGCGCCGCCGAGTGGCCGCTCGAGATGCGGACGTTGATCCCTGTCGCGCTGCTCAGCCTCGGCTTCGGATTCCTGCTCGCGCGCAGCCAGTACAACGAACTGCTTGGCTTGGTGATCAGCGGCATTTACGGCGCGTGCTTCGTCCTGCTGATCGCCGCGCTTGGCGATCCCGAAGGCATCGGGCGCGGCATCTATAACGTCTTTTCGCGCCTGTTCCGCTGGCTGCTCGACGCGACGACCGGCGGCATCAATCAGGATGATCTGGTCTTCACGCTGCTCGTTTCCAGCCTGTTCTGGTTTCTCGGCTATAACCTCGCGTGGCATTTGTTCCGCGTTGACCGCGTCTGGCGGGCGATCCTGCCGCCGGCGCTGATCCTCGTCACCAACAGCATCTACTACACCGGCGACACGCCGCTCGACATCTACCTTGTCGTCTTCGTCTTCATGTCGCTGCTGCTCGTCGTGCGCTCGAACCTCGAGGCGCGCGAGTGGGACTGGTATCTCAACGGCATTCGCGTCCCGCGCAAGATTCGCCGCCAGTTCTTTCGCGTCGGCGCGGTGCTGGCGTTGATTGTCCTCACCGCCGCGTGGATCATTCCGTCAACCGATCTCGAGGAACGGCTTCAACGCTTTCAGGAGTT
>JAEVZT010000080.1 GCA_023392115.1 Chloroflexota bacterium | reverse complement strand
TGTGGGTTGAGGGGGTGGATGACTGATGAGTAGTCCGAGCTTTGCCACTAAGGACACTTGCCGGTTCATATGTGCTAACAAGATAAGCCCATAACTCAATGGACGATTGCCGAGCCACAATTATAGGCGTGTTTTAAGTAAAACAATATGGTGACTCGCCGCCCCCTCGAAATTGGGGGCAGGTAGTTGACGCGCGTCCGCGCCGACAGTATGCTTAATCAAATTCTGATTCAGTAAAATTGCAAATAGAACCCTATGACCGTTGTCATTCGTTCACAGATCGACACGCGTGGCGAGGAATACCGCCGCAACTTCGAACATAACTGCGCGCTTGTCCGTCAGCTTGCCGACCGTCAAGCGCAGGTGCGTGCCGGCGGCAGCGAACGCGCCGTGAAGAAGCACCTTGAGGCGGGCAAGCTGCTGCCGCGCGAGCGCGTCGAGCGCCTGCTCGATCCGGGCACACCGTTCCTCGAATTGAGCGCGCTCGCGGCGTGGGGCATGTACAACGACGAAACGCCCGGCGCGGGCAGCATCAACGGCATCGGGATTGTTAACGGCGTCGAGTGTATGATCGGCGCGAACGAGGCGACGGTCAAAGGCGGCACATCGTACCCGATCAGCGTGCAGAAATCGCTGCGCGCCCAGCAGATCGCCCTCGAAAATCGGCTGCCGTTCATCTACCTTGTCGAGTCGGGCGGCGCGAATCTGCCGCATCAGGCGGAGCTGTTCGTCGCCGGCGGTCGCGGCTTCGCCAATCAGGCGAAGATGAGCGCGGCGGGCATTCCGCAGATTTCGCTGGTCTTCGGCAACAGCACGGCGGGCGGCGCCTACATTCCGGGTTTGAGCGACTATACCGTCCTCGTCCGCAAACAGGCGATGGTCTTTCTCGGCGGTCCGCCGCTGGTCAAAATGGCGACCGGTGAAGAAGTCGACGACGAGACGCTTGGCGGGGCGGACATGCACGCGCGCGTTTCTGGTCTTGCTGATTACATCGCCGAAGACGACCCCGACGCGATCCGTATCGGACGCGAGATCGTCGGGCGGCTGAACTGGCGCAAATTCGACTGCCCCAACCGCCAACCGTCCGAGCCACCGCTTTACGACGCCGACGAACTGCTCGGCATCATCCCCGTTGACACGATCCGCACCCCGCTCGACATGCACGAAGTCCTCGCGCGGATTGTCGACGGGTCGCGTTTCATGCCGTTCAAGCCTGAATACGGCTCAACGCTGGTCTGCGGTCACGCGCACATCGACGGCTATCCGGTCGGGATACTTGCGAACAACGGCGTCCTGTTCTCCAAATCTGCCAACAAAGCGGCGCAGTTCATTCAACTGAGCAATCAGGCGCGCATCCCGATCCTCTACCTGCAAAATATCACCGGCTTCATGGTCGGCAGCCAAGCCGAGCAGGAAGGCATCGTCAAGCACGGCGCGAAGATGATCAACGCCGTCGCCAACAGCAGCGTCCCGCAGTTCACGATCCTGATCGGCGGCTCGTACGGCGCGGGCAATTACGCGATGTGCGGGCGCGCCTACGATCCGCGCCTCTTGTTTGCCCTGCCGACAAGCCGCATCGCCGTGATGGGCGCAGAACAGGCGGCAGGCGTGCTGGGGATCATTCAGGAAGAAGCGGCGCGGCGGCGCGGTCAGGACGTTGATAGGGACACACTCGAACTGATGAAGGCGGTCACGCGCCAGAAGTTTGAGGAAGAGTCCGACCCGTATTACGCGACCGCTCGCCTGTGGGACGACGGGCTGATCGACCCGCGCGACATGCGGATGGCGCTGTCGGTCGGCTTGTCGATGTGTTACAACCGCGACTGGATCAACGAACCCGCGCCACGCTACGGCACGTTCCGCATGTAGATACGTTCTTGCGAGGTAAAAATGGTTTTTGAAACGCAGCAACTACAGCCTTACCAGCCGTTCACCGACGAGCACCAGATGTTCCGCAAGGCGGTGCGCGCGTTCGTCGAGAATGAACTTAATCCCCACGCCGACGAGTGGGAAGCAGCGGGTATCTTCCCGGCGCACGATGTCCTCAAGCAGATGGGTGATCTCGGCTTCCTCGGTTTGAGCTACGCCGAAGAATACGGCGGCGCGAACGCCGACATCTGGTTCACCGTCGTGCTGATGGAAGAACTCGGCAGGTGCGCCTGTGCCGGCGTGCCGATGGGTATCAGCGTCCACAGCGACATGTGTACGCCCGCGCTGGCAAAATACGGCTCGCACGAACTCAAGCAGCGCTTCCTCGCCCCCGCCATTCGCGGCGAGCAGGTCGGCGCAATCGCCGTCACCGAGCCGGGCGCGGGATCGGACGTCGCCGGCATCATCACGCGCGCCGAATCCGACGGCGACAACTACGTGATCAATGGCAGCAAGATGTACATCACCAACGGCACGCAGGCGGATTGGGTCTGCCTGCTGGCGCGGACGACGCCCGGCACGGGTTACAAAGGCATGTCGCTGATCATCGTGCCGACCGATACGCCCGGATTCGTCGTCAGCAAGAAGCTGCAAAAGATGGGCAACCACTCGAGCGATACCGCCGTCCTCGCCTTCGAAAACGTCCGCGTTCCGAAAGCCAACCGCATCGGCGAGGAAGGCATGGGCTTCTACATGCAGATGGAGCAGTTCCAACGCGAGCGGCTTGTCGGCTCAATCTCGGCGACGGCGGGCATGGAGAAAGCCGTCCGAGAGACAATCGCCTACTGCCGCGAACGGCAGGCGTTCGGGCAGCCGCTGATCCACAACCAGTGGGTGCATTTCAAACTGTGCGAGCTGCTGACCGAAATCGAGGCGCTGCGCCAGTTGAATTACTACTGCGCCAGCCTGCTTCAGCGCGACGAAACGGCGATGGAGACGGTCAAGGTGGCGTCGATGTGCAAGCTCAAGGCGGGGCGGCTGGCGCGCGAAGTCGGCGACGTTTGCATGCAGTTTCACGGCGGCATGGGCTATATGGAAGAAACGCCGATCTCGCGCTACTACCGCGACGCTCGGCTGCTGTCGATCGGCGGCGGTGCGGACGAGGTGATGCTCGGCATCATCGCCAAGCTCGAAGACATGCTCCCGCCCCGTAAACCATGATCAAGCGACAGTCTGCCGATCTAATCTTTTTGCCTTTACTGTCAACTGTGAGCTGTCAACTGTCAACGCTTGGGACTTCTCAATGACCTACCGTATCGGTTCCGCACAGGGCTTCTACGGCGACGACGTGACGCGCGCCCTGCCGATGATCGAGGGCGGGCACGTCGACGTCGTCTGCTTCGAGGCGCTGTCCGAGCTGACGCTGGCGATCTTGCAGAAGGACAGGCTCGCCAACCCGGCGCGCGGCTACACCTTCGACTTAGCGATCATCGCCGAGCGCGTCCTGCCGAAAGCCTTCGCGCGCAAGATTCCGCTGATCACCAACGGCGGCGGTCTGAATCCACTCGGCGCGGCGGAGATGGTGCGCCAGACTGCCGCGAAGCTCGGTTTGAAGGGTGTCAAGA
>JAEVZT010000053.1 GCA_023392115.1 Chloroflexota bacterium | reverse complement strand
CAGCGGCACTGCCCGACGGATGTAGCGCGCGCCGGTCTCTGCGCACACGTCTTCCCATGTAAAGTCGCACGCGCCATACTCGTGATCGGTCGTCAATATCTCGTCACCCCCTTCAAGCCGAATCGAGCGCGCGGCGATGTTCACGCCTGCCGTCGCGTTCTGCACGAAAACCACGTCGTCGGCGTCGGCGTTGATATATCCGGCGAGTATCGAACGCGCGTCATCAAGCAGCCCTTCTATTCTCCGGCTTAAGAATTCGACGGGCTGCCGCTCCAACTCGCGCTGCCACGCTTGATACACCTCGAATATAGGTTTGGGACACGCGCCGAATGAGCCGTGATTGAGAAAGGCGATTTGCCCGCCGAGCATGAATTGTTCGCGTAAATGGTTGATGATCGTACCCTTTAGCAGATCGAGAGCGGCGATGCCGCCCGTATGAGGAACGCGGTATAATCGCACCCAATTGTACCGGACAGGATGAGGAGATTACATGACAGTACAGGATGTAATCAGCCGCGCTTCCGCCATTGAAGACCAGATCATCGGCTGGCGGCGCGATATTCACAAATACCCTGAACTTGGCTTCAACGAGTACCGGACGGCGCGCCTTGTCGCCGACACCCTGAGTACGCTCGGCATGGAAGTCATGACCGGCGTCGGCAAGACGGGCGTCGTCGGCATTCTCGGTGAAGGCAGCCCGGTGATCGGCATTCGCGCCGACATGGACGCCCTGCCAATTCAGGAAGAGAATGACGTCGAGTACGCCTCGCGCACGCCGGGAAACATGCACGCCTGCGGTCACGACTCGCACACGGCGATGCTGCTCGGCGCGGCGCGCATCCTCAGCCAGATGCCCGATCGTCCTGCCGGACAGATTCGTTTCTTCTTCCAGCCGTGCGAGGAAACGACCGACGCCGAAGGCAAGAGCGGCGCGCAGCGCATGATCGAGGATGGCGCGTTGGAAGGTGTCGACCACGTCATTGCCCTGCATGTCGCCAGCGACCTCCCCGCCGGAATGATCGTCGTCAATGACGGCGCGTTGACTGCCGCCGTCGACGATTTTGAAGCGGTGATTGTCGGCAAGGGCTGTCACGGGGCTTACCCACATCGCGGCGTCGATCCGATCTTCATGCTTGCGCAGGTTATCAACGCCGTGCAAGGGATTCGCGCCCGCCGCGTTAACCCCGTGCAAACCGCCGTCGTCACGATCGGCACGGTTCACGGCGGCACCGCGCCGAACATCATCCCCGGTGAGGTCACGATCACCGGGACGCTTCGCAGTCATCATGCTGCCGTCCGCGAGCAGTTGTGGGAGGAGCTTGAAACCGCCCTGAGTATCACGCGCTCGCTCGGCGGTGACTACCGCTTGAATTTAAAGAAGGGCTGCCCGTCGGTCATCAACGATGAACACGTGACGAGCGTGGTGCGGGCGGCAGCATCCGAAGTCGTCGGCGCGGATCAGATCGTGCGCCTGCCGCCGAACATGGGCGGCGAGGACTTCAGCTACATGACCAACGCGGCGCCCGGAGCGATGTTCCTGCTCGGCGCGAAACGCGACGAAATCGACCGCCCGCATCACAACGCCCGCTTTGACCTTGACGAGTCGGTCTTCAAGACCGGGACTGCCATTCTGACCGAAACTGCCTGCCGGCTGCTTGAGCAGACCGGACAATAGAGCGAAACGGGGCGCAGCTTGACCGCGCCTCTTTATTTTCGGGAGACATCCGATGGACAATGTCGTAGACAGCAAGACGCAGTGGATTGCCGACGAGCTTGCCAGCCTCAAATCGCAGGGGCTGTTCAACACCATCCGCACGATTGAAAGTCCGATGGATGGTCACATCGTCGTCGACGGCAGGCACGTCCTCAATTTCTGCGCCAACAACTACCTCGGCTTGGCGAATCACCCGCGCCTCAAGGAGGCGGCGAAACGCGCTATTGACGAGTTCGGCATCGGTCCCGGCGCCGTTCGTTCGATCGCCGGGACGATGAGCTTGCACCTTCAGCTTGAAAAGCGCCTCGCAGAATTCAAGCGCGCCGAAGCCGTCATCACGTTCCAGAGCGGCTTCACAGCCAATCTGGCGACAATTCCGGCGCTCGTCGGCAAAGGCGACGTGATCTTCTCCGACCAGCTCAACCCCGCCAGCATCATCGACGGCTGCCGCTTGAGCCGCGCGACAATCGTCGCATACGAACACAACAATCCCGACGACCTGCGGCGTAAAATCGCCGAAACGACCGAGTACGGGCGTCGGCTGATCGTCACCGACGGCGTGTTCAGCATGGACGGCGACATCGCGCCGCTGCCCGCCCTGCTCGAAATCGCGCAGGAGCATCAAATCCTGCTGATGGTCGACGACGCGCACGGCGAAGGCGTCCTCGGGCGCGGCGGTCGCGGGATCGTCGATCACTTCGGCTTGCACGGACAGGTTGACATCGAGGTCGGCACGATGAGCAAGGCGTTCGGCGTCGTCGGCGGGATCGTCGCCGGCAAGCAGGTGATCGTCGACTGGCTGCGCCAGCGCGGGCGACCGTTCCTGTTCTCCAGCGCCATGACTGTGCCCGATGTCGCCGCCTGCCTCGAAGCCGTCGACATGCTCGAAGCATCTGATGAGCTTGTGTCTCGCCTGTGGCAGAACGCAGCGTTCATGAAACGCGAAATGGCGGCGCTAGGCTTCGACGTCGGGGGCAGCGAGACGCCGATCATCCCGGTCATGCTCGGTGAAGCGCCGCTGGCGCAGGAATTCAGCCGGAAGCTGCTCGAGAACGGCGTGTTCGCCATGGCGATCGGCTACCCGACCGTGCCGAAGGGCAAGGCGCGCATCCGCGTGATGAACACCGCCGCCCACTCGCAGGATGATTTGGAACAGGCGCTGGCGGCATTTGAAGCCGTCGGCAAAGAACTCGGCGTCATCGGAGCCTGATCATGCAGAGACGAGCCGTATTGATCACCGGGGCGAATGGCGAGGTCGGTCACGGGCTGATCACACGCCTCTACGAAATGGGCGAGCGCAGCATCGTCGCCCTCGATGTCGTCGAACTCCACGAGTCGCTGCGCCCGCTTGTCAAAGCCTCGCTCGTCGGCGACATCCTCGACCGCGACCTGCTTCAGCGCCTGATCAGCCGCTACGAGATCGGTATTGTCTTCCACCTCGCGGCGCTGCTGTCGACCCGCGCGGAGATCACGCCGGAAGCGGCACACCGCGTTAATGTCGAGGGGACGCTCAATCTGCTCCATCTGGCGATCGAGCAGTCGCGCCTCATCGGACAGCGCGTCAAGTTCCTGTTTCCAAGCTCAATCGCCGTCTACGGGCTGCCCGATCTCGAGACGAAAGCTGCCGCGCCGCCTGTCACCGAGGAGCAGTTCTGCGAACCGGCGACCATGTACGGCTGTAACAAGCTTTACTGCGAGAACCTAGGACGCTACTACTCGCAGCACTATCGCCGCCTCGCTGCCACAGCCGAACCATACCTTGTCGACTTTCGCGCCGTCCGCTTTCCCGGCTTGATCAGCGCCTTCACACTGCCGACCGGCGGCACGAGCGATTTCGCGCCAGAGATGCTTCACTCGGCGGCGCAGGGCGAGCCGTATCGCTGCTTTGTCCGTCCGGAAACGCGGATTCCGTTTATGGTCATGCCAGACGCCATCAAGGCGCTGTTGATGCTTGCCGACGCGCCCGAAGACGGGCTGACGCGCCACGTTTATAATGTCACCAGCTTCAACCCTTCCGCTGCCGAAATCGCCGAGGTAGTTAAGGCGGCTTTTCCGCTCGCAAAGATTCAGTTTGAGCCGGACGAGCGCCGCCAGAGCATCGTTGATACGTGGCCCGCGCAGGTTGACGACGAGCGCGCCCGTGCCGACTGGGGCTGGCAGCCCGACTACGGGATGACTGACGCCTTCGAGTCGTACTTGATCCCCGCGATTCGCCAGCGCTACGCGTGAAATCCGGAGGGCAGGATACCTGAGAAGCCTGCCCTACCGCTCACTTGCATCAAACTATGAAGCGATTGTGCAGCGCCTCGTAACTTTACGTTTTCAACCCCTGAGTGGGAATATAATGAGACTAGTTTTGTTTGCCCGAAGGCGCTGGTATGACGTGGCAGTTCAATCCATATGCGATCATCCTTATTATCCTGACAATTCCCCTCATCTGGATTGCCAACCTCGCGTGGAAAAACCGGCATGATGCGACGTCCAAAGCCTTTTTCTGCTTTGTTGTCCTCACGCTTGGAATGGTGCTCTCCTACACCGGCGAGTTATTTGCTGCCAACCTGACGCTGATCCGCTTCTGGCTGAATTTCGAATACCTCTTCTTGTGCGGGACCATTGCCTATTTCTTGTTCGCCTTGTCTTACGCTGGACACACGTCTTTTCTGCGACCGGTGCCGATCTTGTCGCTGTTTATTGTCCCCGCCATCATCGTGCCGCTTGTCTGGACGAACGAGCAGCACAATCTCGTCTGGGAGACGACCGGCACGCAGGTGATCAACGGACTGGTCTTGTTTGAGCGTACATACGGTCCCGCCTTCTGGATGTGGGCGTTCTACCTGAACATCCTGCTCATCGCCGCGTCCGTCGTCCTACTGCGTGCCGGGCTGCGCAAGCCCGGTGTATTTCGCCGTCAGGTGATTCTGCTCAGCATCAGCACCGCTATTCCGTGGGTCACCTTCTTCCTGACGGTGACGCGGACGACGCCCGTCCCACTGCTCGATGTCGTGCCATTCGGCGCCGCCATTCAAAGCATCCCATTGGCATACACGCTCTATGCAGGCAAGCTGCTCGACGTGCTGCCGGTGTCCTATCACCGAATCGTTCAGTATACGAGCGACCTTCTGCTCGTCTGTAACGCCGATTATCGCCTGCTCGAAGCCAACCCCGCCGCGCTCGATTTCCTCCAACTGACGCCGAACAACGCAATCGGCAGGTCGCTTCGCGACATCGCTCCATCACTCGTCGACGCTGATAGTCGCGATCGCGAACAAGTGCGGACTCTTATCACCGAGGGCAGCACACCGCGCTATTACGAGCTTCGTCAGGTGCCGATTCCCGATCGGCTTGGCATTGCGCGCAATTACTTGATCGTCGCCCGTGACCTGACGGTTCAGCGGCTGGCAGACGAACGGCGGATCGCGCTTGAGCTGGAGCGCGAACGCGCCCGGTTGATGCAGGAATTTGTGCAGTACGTTTCGCACGATTTCCGAACGCGGTTGGCGACCCTAACGTCCACGGCATTTGTTTTACAGCGGATGCTGACCCGCGAGCAGGAGACGATCGCCGCGATGTATGCGCTCTACCCCGACGGGGGTGGCATGGGATTGCTCGATTCACTTGCCGCCCTTAATCAGGGAGTCAAGACGAGGATCGACGCTCAGGAAGCGAGCGCGTTCCAGCTCGCGAAGATCGTCGACAACATTCTGAACCTGATACGGCTGGACAGTCATCCTGACATGCAGTTCCAGCCCTGTCAGGTGAACGCGCTGCTTGAAGAGGTTTTGCGGCGCGGGCAGGAGGCGGCAGCCAGCAAGCAGCTTGAGGTGCGCTTCACCCCCTGCCCGACCCTGCCACTCATGCACGTCGACGAGTGGGAACTGCGTCAGCTGTTCGGGAACCTGCTCGACAATGCCGTCCAGTTCACGCCCTGCGGCGGCAGTATCTCAATCCGCACCTTGCACGACGCCACGAACGCCGTGATTGAATTCACTGACACGGGGATTGGCATCGCCGAACGTGACCTGCCGCGCATCTACGAGCGTTTCTTCCGCGTCGACAAAGCGCGCCAAACAGATCTCGGCGGCGCGGGGCTCGGGCTGTCGGTCGTCAAGCACGTTGTCGATGCCCATCACGGACATATCGACGCGATTAGCGCGCCGGAGCAAGGCACGACATTTCGTGTCAGCCTGCCGCTGACGCCGATGCTAGCCATCCAGCAGTAACCACACCGCCCAGCCGATCACCAGCCACAAGCCGAAGATGCCGTGCAGACGCGCCGTCCGCCCCTGCGCCTGATGCAGCAGGGCGGTATCCCGACTGGTGGTGATGATCTGGATCAGGCGGTAGGCTTCCGGCAGCGTGATCAGGACGGCGAGCGTCGTCGGAGGCATCACGCCGAGCAGGATCATCACCC
>JAEVZT010000529.1 GCA_023392115.1 Chloroflexota bacterium | reverse complement strand
GCGCGTACTGCTTCGCCTTCTCGATCTTGCCGATCATTCCGTAGTCCATAGCAGAGTTGTCCTTTTAACCTCTTTGGAGCAAAGATAAAAGAAATAAAAACAAGCGGCTGTGACCCACAGTCCGCGTGTTAGGAAGTCCTCGCTAAAACAGGTGCCTTTGAGAGTTTTTTGTCCTTCATTTTCTTCCCCGACCACCTTTCCACTAGTTTATGCCAAGATGAAGTCAGTGTCAACAAACGTTAAACCTCGTGTCTTACCCTTATTATGAGATGTCCAAATGGGCTAAAACAGTGACGAATGGGCGAGAATTTTAGGACAATCGTGCTGATTCTTGTGCGTCGTGTCACGCTATGTAAGCAGCCAGCCTGAACCCGATCCAACGAGCGCAGCCGCCCTGAAGTAGTTGCTAGAAACCAAGCTCACCGCAATCGAGATTCGCAACCCCAGAAAGACGGTGTGGTCGGTATTCTGAATGCAGTCATAATGTAATTGAAGGAGAGGAGGCTCGATGCCCAAAATCGTCTTTCTCAATATTCCAGCCTATGGACATGTGAACCCGACGCTGCCGGTGGCGCGCGAATTGGTGGAGCGCGGCGAGCAGGTGATATACTACAATAACGAGGAGTTTCGCGCCGTCATCGAGCCGACAAGGGCGGCGTTCCGCGCCTATCCGCCGTCGAGTCTGTCGGCGTCAGCAATCGCCAAAGCGATGGAGTCGGGCAATCTCATCAACGCGACTGACCTGCTGCTGCAAGTGACCGACGAGCTGTTACCCTTTGTACTGGCGGAAGTTGATCGCGAACGCCCTGACCTCGTCATTTTCGACTCGACCGTCCTGTGGGGGCGCATGGCGGCGACGATGCTCGACCTGCGCGCCGCCGCGTCGATCACGACATTCGTTTTTGGTATCCGGCAGGCGCAGCTGACGCCGCTGGAAACGCTGGTGCTGCTCGCGCGGTTCTTGCCGAAAGTGCCCGGTATCCTGAAAAAACGCTCACGGCTGACTCGGCGTTACAGGACCGGTTATCCACAGGGGCAGCCGCTGTTCCCCATGCGCGCCGGGTTGAACCTCGTGTTCACGGCGCGCGAGCTTCAGCCCGATATGCCGCTGATCGATGAAACGTTTCGCTTCATCGGACCAGCCATCAACCCGGAAACCCGGCGCGACGACTTTCCGTTCGATGCGCTGCGCCCCGGTAAGCTCGTCTACATCTCACTCGGAACCGTCCATGCCGGTCAGCTTGAGTTCTACCGCAAGTGCTTTGAGCTCTTTGCCGATCACCCGGCGCAGTTCGTCCTCTCCGCCGGAAAGAACGTCGACCTTCGGCAGCTTGAGCCGATCCCGTCGAACTTCATCGTTCGAGGGTCGGTTCCGCAGCTTGCGATTCTGGAACGCGCCGACGTGTTCGTGACTCATGCCGGAATCAACAGCATTCACGAATCGATGTACTACGGCGTTCCGGTCGTCGCCATTCCTCAGCAGTTCGAGCAGTTGATGAATGCGGTTGTTGCTGTCAAGCAGGGTGCCGGCGTTGTCATTCGCAAGCAGCTTACGCGCGGCAGGGTTCCACTCGAGGAGCTGCATCCAGCCGTCGATGCCGTGCTGACTCAGCCACAGTTTCGTCAGGCAGCGGAGCGCGTTCAGGCGATACTGCGCGCGACTGGCGGATACCGGCAGGCAGCCGACGAACTTCAGGCATACATTGCCGCATCAGGGGGAAATGATCATGGGCAATGAAACGGGGCGACGCCGGTCGCCCCTGCAAACAGCCGTGCTAGCCCATGCACCAGTCGGCGATACATTCGAGGGTGGCGGCGACCGAATCGACGGGCGGCAGCGCGAGGAACGTCTCGCGGGTGACAGGCGTCGTGCTGTAGTCGACATAGACGCGGAAGCCGCTGCCTTCGACAAGCATCATGTTTGAGAAGTCGACGCCGCTGCGCGCGACCGGCACAAAACCAACCCCATTTGGCAGCACACCCGCGCGCTGCTGCGCATTCCTGTCGAGGAAGGCGACGACGAAATTCGTCTCGACGCGGTACGGCTGGAGCGCGTTGAACGCCGCCGCGCCGACGGCATCGGGATTGCTGAATACCGGTTGGATGATCGTCGACTCGACAAAGGCTGTTGTCTGCTGCTCGATCTGGTCACAGTAGTTCGGCTGCGTGAAGTCGACGGTCAAGGCGAATCCGCTGCGCTCAAGCAGTGCCAGCAGCGCCTGTGTCGTCCGGGCGCAGCGCATCACCGGGTCGTCGCCAACCCAGCCGCCGGGGCGCACGGTCGAGCCGCCGATCGCTTGGTCGGCGAGCAGCTCAAGGTCATGGCGAATGTCGCGGGCGACTGCCATCGGTACGCTGACGACGACACCGAACCAGCCCGCCGGGCGCGTTTGAGCGTTCATGACCGTGCTCGCCAGCAGTTCGAGGTCGAGGCGGATCAGGATCGGCAGCTGCGGGTCGCTGACATTGGCGCTGCCGTTCCAGCCGATCGGGCGCTGTTCAGTGCCGCTGACCTGTGCCGCCAGCAGTTCGAGGTCGCTGCGCGCGTTGAGAAGGGTCGGAAGCGCCTCGGTTTCCTCGACGCTCAATCCTTCAGGGCGGACATTGGTGGTTGTCACGGGCGCGGCGGTGGCGATCACCGGCACGGGCGTGCTTGGCAGCACCGGCGGCAGCGTTGCCGGGGGCTGCTGCGCGGCGGCAACCGACACCCCTATCAGCAGGGCAAACGCGAAAAGAATCATAAAGACGTGTCTCATGACTCGCTCCTCGATAACTATTCCTTTACGATTATAGGGATATATCGGCGCGCGAATCGCAAAGACCCTTAAGAGGCTTAGCGGTTTTTACTCAGCACTCAGTACTCGGTACTCAGTACTTTATTCCTCCGGCAAATCGGGGACGGGCGGGCGGCGCTTGCCGCTCTTTCCGGGATCATAGAAAATCGGAACGCTGTTCGGGTCGAACGCCGGCGCTTCGGGCAGGTGGGCGGGCGGCGGCGAGATGTCCTCGACCCTGTCCACTTCGGGCAGCACCGTCGGCGGCTCGATCGGCGGCGGTGGCTGCGGGATCGTCTGCGTGGCGTGCGAAGGCGCGGGCGGCTGTGTCGGCTTGAGGCGTTCGGGAACGTCGGGCGGCATGGGCGGGGGCGGCTGCGGGTCGCCAAAGACCGAACGCAGCGGCGGTGTCAGCGGAAACTGGCGCGTGTAGCCGCTCATGATCTGGCGGATCAATGCCGCGCCTGTGTCGCGCAGATGGCGGTAATGATAGCGCGTCAGGTCGGACTCTTAGAGCTCTTCGAGGATGATGTCCATCAAGCCGACGAGTTCGAGTTCCGACGGCGTTGTCCCCTGACGGGCGGCGACGAACGGCGCGACGTAACCCGCCATCATCTCGATCAGCGGGATCGCCGTCCCCTGCACGCCGACGATCGGCGGCGCTTCGGGCGCGATGTAAAACGCCTGCAGGGCGGTGAAGGTTGGGAACAGCGGCGGGCAGAGCAGGTTGTAGAACTCTTTGTAGTTCTCGACCCATTCGCGGTAATGCAGAGCCGCCTGCTGCGCCAGATCGGGCGTCACGTCACCGGTCATGACGAGGATGCCGTATCCGGCGAGGGCGTGCGCCAGTTCTGGCAGCGGGCGCGGATAATCGCCCGGCTTCTGCCACTCCGGCGGCACGAGGCGCGGCGCGAAGCGGCGGGCGACGGCGATCAAACCATTTTCAAGGCGCAGGTGCGAGGCGTTTGCGCTCATACAGCAACCATCCTTGGTGTTTCGGTCTGCTGGGACAGCGCTGTCGCGTCAACCAGCGCGATGATCGTCTGCCCGGGCTGCGGCGCGAGGGCGCTGTCGACTGTGAAGACCGACAGCCTGCCGCTCGTCGAGTCGATCAGGAACATTGGCAGGGCGGAGTCGCCATACAGCTTCTTGTACGCATTATAGTCGAAGGTTTTGGTCAGCGACGTCGCCTTGACGACAGCGCCTTCAGTAAAACGCCGGTTCAGTTCGTTGAAATCCGCGTCCGGGTTGAACAGCAGCCGACCCAAATAGTCGCGCGAGACACCAATGTCCTGCTTGAGCGGCAGTTGATAGGTGTACTTGCGCCCGAACAGTTCCGCGAAATGCAGCGCCGAGAGCGAGTTGACTTCGTCGTTCGACGTGAGCGCCATCAGCCGTCCGATGCCGTCGAGATTCAATTCCTCGCTTTCCTCGGCGATAGCGCTGCCGTAGCTGGCATCCAAGTTCATCAGTTTCGCCGCCTGCACGTTCGAGTAGTTGGTGTCGATCAGCCGCACCTGCTGGTTGGCGCTTTGGAGCGCGCCGGCGATCTCACGCGCCCAGTCGTGCGCGCCGACGATCAGCACGCCCTGCGGGTCGGACAGCGATAGGGCAAGCCGCCGCGCCAGCGGCAGCGACGTCAGCCCGTAAACGGCGCACGTCACGATGATCACGGCGAATGTCAGCGGGACGAGCAGTTCCGCCTGCGGGTGACCGACTTCGGTCAAGCGGAGCGAGAAGATCGACGACACGGCAGCGGCGACAATCCCGCGCGGCGCCATCCACGCGATGAACAGCCGTTCGCGGGCGTTCAACGTCGAGCCAACCGCCGACAGCAGCACCGACACCGGGCGCACGACGAGCATCATGAAGGCGATGAACAGCAGCGCTCGCCCGTCAAGCGCGGCAAGCTGGCTCGGCTGCAAGCGCGCCGCCAGCAGGATGAACAGGCTCGAAATCAGCACAATGCCGATGTTCTCTTTGAACTCGATGATCCGGCGCACGCGGATTACGTTCTGGTTCGCCAGCGCCATGCCCATGACGGTTGTCGCCAGCAGCCCCGACTCGTGTTGGATCGTTTCCGAAAGGGCGAACACGCCGACGACGAGCATCAGCGTTAGCGGGTTTTGCAGGTAATCCGGCACGAGGTAATGGCGGACGATGAAGACAAGCGCGCGCGCGGCGAGCCAGCCGGCAAGCCCGCCGACGACGATCGTCAGGATGATGTCGGCAATCGTCGGACCTAACGCCTGCTGCACGTCGCCGATCAGGATGGCGTTGAAGACGAGCACCGCCAGCGTCGCGCCGACCGGGTCGATCAGGATGCCTTCCCAGCGCAAAATCGACGCTACCTGTCCCTTCGGGCGGACGAAACGCAGCAGCGGACCAATCACCGTCGGTCCGGTGACGACAAGCACCGCGCCGAACTGGACAGCCATCGCTAGGTTGAGGTCGAGGATGAAATAAGCGCCGGCGCTGCTTAAGACCCACGTTGCCAGCGCGCCAACCGTGATCAGGTTGCGAATCACGCGCCCGGTCTGGCTGATGTCGCTGATCTTCAGCCCCAGACCGCCTTCAAACAGGATGATGCCGACCGACAGCGACACGAGCGGAAACAACAGATCGCCGAGCAGGTCGTCGACGTGCAGGAAGCCGGTTACAGGTCCGGCAATGAAACCAAAGGCGAGCAGGATCAGGATTGACGGAAGCCGCAGACGCGGCGCGATCGCCTGCGCGGTAATGCCGAGGATGAGCACGCCTGCGACTTCGATCAGGACGTTTTCGGTCACGCGACCTCTCTCAAGCTGGCTGGACGATAGCGACGAAGATTATCAGAAGAATTTTCTGACTACAACCCGATTCCTTGCCAGAACAAGGTGACGCCGAAGATCGTCAACAGCAGCGCCGTCCCCGCGAGCAGGGCGCGGTTGGCGCGCGCGCCCATGTTGCGCAAGCGATCGATCAGCAGCATCAGCGCGACAAGTACGCCCAGAAACGAGCCGTAGAACGCGACCAGAAAGGCGATCCCGTGCCAGATCGACTCGCGCAGCCCCTCGAGCAGCAGCGGACCGTTGACCGTCCCCCAGAAGACATACGGTCCCGGGCTGAGGAAGTTCATCATCACGGCGCGCGTCAGCACTTGGCGCAGGCTCACCGGCGCGTCTGAACTGACAGCGCCGATCAACGCGCCGGCGCGCAGGCTTTTCCACGCGCCCCACGCCAACCAGAGGACGAACAAGCCGCCGGCGACCTGCACGATGCGGACAAAATCCGGCGGGAATTGGGATAAGACGAACAGGATGAGCACGATGATCGGCGCATCCGTGATCAACGGCGACAGCGCGACGATCAGGCTTTTCCGCCAGCCGAACGTCAGCGCCGTCTGGATGATATAGGCTTGCAGCGGACCCGGCAGCATCCCCGCCGTGAAACCGAGCGACAAGCCCCGCGTGATGAGTGCCAGCAACAAAGACCTCAGTTCTGGTTACAGCGACGTCGTGTTAACGTATCGGCACCTGATATATTTCGCCGCGTGCCGTCACCCAGCGCGCATCGATCCAGCCGACGACGCCCTCATAGCGCACGTGATACCACTGGTCGATCCCCGCCTGCACCGTCCGCCCGAGCAGTTCGGC
>JAEVZT010000526.1 GCA_023392115.1 Chloroflexota bacterium | reverse complement strand
AACCGGCGCTGGTCGTCACGCCTCACCGCCACTCGCAGAAGAGCGGCGAGGGCAGCGGCCGGATCATCACCATGGCTGAGGAGGGTTAAGCGTGAACACACATGACTGGTCGTTGGTCGTATTCACTATCCTTGCGCAGATGGCGGTCGGTTCGTTCGTCGTCCTGAGCATCGCCCGCTTCCTTGCAGTTCGCAAGGCGGGGCAGGTCGAAGCGGATCGCTTGACTGACCGCGCGCTGCTCGCCATTGGACCCGTGCTCGTCCTCGGCTTGCTGGCGTCGTTCTTCCACCTCGGCAACCCGCTGAACGCTTACAACGCGATCGGCAACATTGGCTCGTCGTGGCTCAGCCGTGAGATTTTCAGCGGCGTCGCCTTCGCCGGTCTTGGCGCGGTGTTCGCCTTCACGCAGTGGCGCAAAATCGGCTCCGCCGGTATGCGCAACGTGCTGGCGGTTATCACGGCGCTCGTCGGACTTGGGCTGGTCTACAGCATGTCTCAGGTCTACCTGCTGCGCACCGTCGCCGTGTGGGATACCGTGCTGACGCCGGTGTCGTTCTTCGCGACGACGATCCTGCTGGGCTCGCTGGCAATCGGCGCGGCGCTGGTCGCTAACTACGCTTACATTCAGCGCAAGAACCCCGGCTGTGCCGAAGTGCAGTGCCTGCTGCTCCGCTCCACGCTGCGCTGGATCGCGATCGTCTCGATCGTCACGCTCGGCGTCGAGTTCGTGGTCGTGCCGCTGTACATGGCGTATCTCGCCACAACGGCGGGCGAAATGCTCGTCGGCACGTTCAATACCCTGCTGATCGTCCGACTCGTGCTCGTCTTCTTGGGCGCGGGGCTGTTCGCCGCCGTCGTCTACCGCAATGCGGTCAGTGCCGGGCGCGAGCGGATCATGGGCTACTGGACCTATGGCGCGTTCGTGCTGGTCTTGATCGGCGAGGTGATCGGGCGCTTCCTGTTCTACGCTACGAATGCGGGTTTCAATCTGTAACGTCGATTGAAGTATCCTCATGAATCTAGGGTGAGGGGGCGTTCCACACGGGATGCCCCCTCACCTTTTATTTATCGCCGCCTTGATCGCGCTGCGTGACCCAGTAGGCGCGCAGGACATGCGCCGCCATTTTCGGCGCCCGCGCCGATCATGTCCGGGTCAATCGCGAAATCCCAGACGTCGGACATATCGAGCCTATTGCGAACCTCATTCTGAACCGGATACAGCATTCGTGATTCACGCCTTACTGCGACCTGCAATAGTACATATGTGCCACAGTTGCGCGCTTGTCCAATAGAGAAATTTAATTAAACTCTTTATTGAGCTTTATTTAATCTACAATTTGTTGAGGAGAGAAGCAATGTTGCGACGTAATTCGATTCTGTCGGCTTTCGTGTTGACTCTGCTCGTCGGCGTATTGTTTGTAAGCGTTCACAACCTCGAAGCGCAGGATTACAGCGGTCACCGACCCGTACTCGGCTATGCTGAGCTGATTACCGATCCCGCAAGCGGCGAGCCGGGGCGCGTCGTCTGGCTCCAGCGCGATCTGGGCAACGGTCAGTTGGATCACGATTTCGTCTATGGCGATCCGCGGCGTATGTCTTTTAATGGCGGATACGCGGGCGTAACCTACGGCGTCAAGACGGGATTTCAGTCGGCTGATTCGAATCTGAGGAATCAAATTGGCTGGATGTATGACTCTATCCATATTTGGGATAACGAACAGTGCTCGAACCTCGCTCTACGCGAAAACGCTGTCAATCCGTCGTCAGCCGGCGTCGTCGCCCATTACTTTGCAACGGGCGTCATCGACGAAAATCGGATCGAAGCGGATTTGACGCAGGTCGGTTTCCTAGGCGTCGGTGCAATGTTTCCGCCCGGAACGAGCACGTTGGGCGTCACCTACACGCTGTTATGGGAAGATGAAAACGGCAACCTGACCGACATCGACCGGAACGGCAAGCTTGACCTTGCCTTCCGCGAAATCTACTACAACGATCAGTATGACTGGTCGGACAACGGCGTCGAAGGCACCGTCAACGGTGTTCGCTACTTCGACTTCCCGTCAGTCGCCATTCACGAAGTCGGGCATGGCTTCAGCTCGGCGCACTTCGGCAGTATTGGTCGGCAGGACGGCACACTTATTGCTCGTCCGCGCGCGGTGATGAATGCTATCTACGGCGGCATCCTGCGCGAACTGACCGGACGCGATCGCGGCGGTCACTGCTCGAATTGGGCGCAGTGGCCCAATCGCTAGGCTCAAGCGCCTGAAGCGCTAGGTTCACAAAGACGGGCGGTATTGGTCATCCAATACCGCCTTTTTGTTTGAATCGGTGGTAATGTAATTTCGATTGGGAGTGCCACTGGAGAATACACCTTGACTCGCGTTTTGATTATCACGATTGGCTCGCGCGGCGACATTCAGCCGTTTATCGCTCTCGGCAAGGGACTCCAGTCCGCCGGGTACGACGTTGCCTTGCAAACGGCGGAAGCGTACAAGCCGTTCGTCCAAGCGCACGGGCTGAACTATCTCTACATGAACAACGAGTTCATGAACCTGACCGAATCGAAGGCAGGGCAAGCCGCCACCGAAGGGGGCAGCAAGTTCAGCCTGATGAAACAGGTGATGCCGGTGCTCCGCCAGATGCTTGAGGATGAATGGCGGGCGGCGCAGGACTTCAAGCCGGACGCCATCGTCTATCACCCGAAATCGCTCGGCGGCTATCACATCGCTGAAAAGCTGAATATCCCGCTGTTCCTGTCGCTAGCACTTCCTCTGTACACGCCGACGAGCGCGTATCCAACGCCGGTGATGGCGGGGCTGCCGCTGGGCGGCGCGTTCAATCGCCTGAGCTACAAGTTGATGGGGCTGGCAACCGCGCCCTATGCCGGTGTGATCAACGATTTCCGCGTCTATACGCTTGGTTTACAGAAGCGGGGGCGGTTCGCCAGCGATCTAGTCAAACCGAACGGCAAGCCGGTGCCGGTGCTTTACGCCTACAGTCCGCACGTCCTGCCCGTGCCGCCGGACTATCCGCCGCATGTTCACGTCACCGGCTACTGGTTCCTCGACCGTGCGCACGACTGGCATCCACCCGCCGACCTCGCGCGCTTCCTCGAAGCGGGCGCGCCGCCTGTGTATGTCGGTTTCGGCAGCATGTCAGGAACAAAGGCACAGGAGCGGGCGCGCGTTGTGCTCGAAGCGCTTCAGAGAACGGGTCAGCGCGGCGTGCTGGCAAGCGGATGGGGCGGCATGAAGGCGGATGACTTACCCGAAGACGTGTTCATGCTCGATCACGCGCCGCACGACTGGCTGTTTCCGCGCATGTCGGCGGTCGTACATCATGGCGGCGCTGGCACGACTGCCGCCGGACTGCGTGCAGGCAAGCCGACCGTCATCGTGCCGTTCATCGCCGATCAACCGTTCTGGGGCAGAGTTGTTCACGAACTCGGCGTTGGAACCGCGCCAATCCCGCAAAAGAACCTCACCGTCGAAGCGCTCACGACAGCCTTGAACCGCGTCGTTCAGGACGCCGACATGCGCCGTCGTGCCGAATTGCTCGGCGAGAAACTGCGCGCGGAAGATGGGATCGGCTGTGCGGTGGACATCATCCGCCGGACGATCGACTAGCGATAACGGATGGCGGGCAGTTTAAGCGATCGAGAGAGAAAGAGGCACTTAGCTCACGATACAAGCATGTGAACCGCGAAGAAAGGTAACAAAATGGAAACCATTGACTGGAACGTGCTGCTTCCCGAATTCGTTAGGACGCTTCCCAACTGCCTGCTTGTGTTTCTGATTGTCGCATTTGCGCTCGCCTTTCGCCGTCACCTTAGTGAACTGGTTTCTCGAC
>JAEVZT010000430.1 GCA_023392115.1 Chloroflexota bacterium | reverse complement strand
GCCGAAGACCATGACATACGCCGTCCCCCAGCTCGATCGGGCGACGCCAATGCCGACTTCGCTGTACGACGCGTGAACCAGCCCGGCGTAATGGATGCCGGAGTTGACAAAGAAGTTCCATGCGCTGTCAGCGCTGGCGTTCGTGCCGCCGTAGATGTTCTCGCTGACCGCCGCCGATGTATAACCGGCGGCGAGGGCGCGCGTACGCGGACCGGAACCGTCAGGGCGCGTGTGGCTGACATTGCCCGTCTCGGCAATCCACTGCGCCTGCGACTGTGCCGCCGCCGACAGCGCGCCGCTCAACGTGTAGCCCGGTCTGCCGACCGACGCGCGCAGGTTATTGGTACGGCTGAGGAGCGTCCCCGCGTCATCCTGCGCGTACAGCGCCGAGATGGACAGGAAAGGGAGAATCAAGGTGAGGAAAATGAATACGCGCTTGATCATGGTGGACATTGTAGCACGAGCATCCGTCATGAAAAATAGCGAGCGTTGAAACGATGCCACGCGACCCTCTCACCGTCACTTCAGCAAACGTTAAGTGTTTTTAACTGTACGATGCGTTAAATTCAGTGTTAATGAGCCTTGTCTCGTGAAAAAAGGTGTTTCAGCATGGAAAATGAGGTTGTCCGCGTCCTCGGCGTCGTCCTGATTAGCTACCTGCTTGGGTCGATCCCGACAGCCTACGTGATCGGCAGGCTGCGGAATGTCAACATTTTCGAAGTGGGCAGCGGCAACATGGGCGCGACCAACGTCATCCGCGCGACCGGCGGAATCGGCTGGGGGCTGCTGGTCTGGTTCTTCGACAGCCTGAAGGGCGTCATCGCCATGCTGATTTCGGCACAGCTCATCCTCCCTCAAAACCCGATCGCCGCCACGATCATCGCGGCGATCGTTTCGATCCTCGGGCACAACTGGTCGCTGTTCGCGGCGCTGATCACCGGCACGATCCGCGGCGGCAAGGGCGCAGCGACCGCCTTCGGCACGCTGATCATGATCGTCCCGCTGCATGTCATCGCTGCCATGCTGGCGATCTGCGGCATTGTCATCGCCCTGACGCGCTACGTTTCGCTCGGCGTGCTGCTGATGTTCGGCGTCGGCATCGTCTGGACGTGGGTGCTCATCGGGCAGCAGGCGATCCCGTGGGAATACACGTTCTACTCGCTGTCACTGCTGGCGCTGATCCTGATCCGCTTCCGCGAGAACATCCAGCGCATCATCGAGGGCACCGAACGCCGCCTCGGCGAACGGACGTAGCGCCTACGCACCATCCGATTTGAACGACCAGCGCTCTTCCGAGATTCCCGCCTGAAGGTTCTCCCAGCGCGCCAGCACGAACAGGAAATCTGACAATCGGTTGAGGTACGGCTGGACGTGATCGCCGATCGGCTCGTGCTCGCGCAGCGCCGTCGCCAAGCGCTCGGCTCGGCGGCAGATCGTGCGGGCGACGTGGATCGACGCGCCGGCGGGCGATCCGCCGGGCAGGATGAAGGCGGTCAGCGGCGGCAGTTGCTCCGTCAGCGCGTCGATCGACTCTTCCAGCCAGCGCACCTTCGCTTCGTCCATGCGGACGACATACGACGAACGAGCGTCGAGCGGCGTTGCAAGGTCAGCACCGAGGTTAAACAACTGGTGCTGAATCCGCGACAGGTAGGAGTCGGTCTGCTGCGACGGCTGCTGTGAGCGGACAACGCCGAGCATCGAGTTCAGTTCGTCAACCGTCCCATAGCTTTCGACGCGCAGGTGGTGCTTGGGCACGCGCCCGCCTGAAAATAGGCTTGTCGTGCCGTCGTCTCCGGTTCGAGTGTAAATTTTCATAGCCTCCGCCCGATTGATATGACTAGGACATGACCAATATCAGCGGTCAGCCCAGAAAAAACTGCTAGAATGGGGTTTTGGTTGACAGTTCACGTTTGGCAGTTCACAGCAAGTCAATAGTCTCCTTCTGAAAACTGTAAACTGTTCACTGTAAACTATAAGCTGACTTATTTGGAGCACCCCATGGATGAAACGGCGGTAAAAGAAACCCGGATGGCGCTGCGTCAGGCAGCCGATCATCTGATCAGCTCACACGTCGATCTCGGTGTCAACCGTGAAATGCTGGGACTTGTCGATGTGCTCCATCACCCGACCAACCCGCTGCCTGATTTTAACTATGTCACGCCGCGGCGCAACACGGCGTGGGTTTCCGGTCAGTTCATCCGTCAGGGGATGACCCACCTGCAAGCCTACGACCGCGTGCCGCGCGTCGAGTACATAGAAGGCTTATTCCCGCCGCTGTTCGCCCGCACGCTCGACGGTCTCGGGTTGGCACTGGAAGCGAAAGTACCGATCATGGCGTACCGCGTCCAACCGGGAACGGCGCTGCCGGCGCTGCCGGTGATGCCCGAAGGCACGCGCGTTGAAACCGCCATCACCCGGCGCGGAATCGACCTGTGGCGCTTCGTCTGGCACAATGCCGCGTTCGACGTGCGCTCGCTCGGCGTCGAGCCGCTCGTGCTCGGTCAGGAACTGCTGGCGCAGTCGGCGGCGAAGCACACGGACGTCGTCATTTACCGCTACAACTTTCCTGTCGCCACCATCCGTTTGAGCGTCCAGCCGGACAATCGCAGCTTGCATGTCGTCGCCGCCGCGCTGCTGCGCGAGGCGTACACGCCGGAAATGGTGACGTTGATGGTCGCCAGCATCCTGCGTGAAGCAGTTGACCGCGGCTGCGATCTCGTCTTCGCGCCCGGCGAAGGGGAAGAAGACAGGCGCGTGCTGCGCGACGTGGGATTTTTTGAGGCGGGCAGTATGGTCTGTTATGCTGCGCCGCATCAAGAACAGAACCAGAACGAGAAAGGCGAGCATGACCGCGTGGTTCAGCCTGTACTCAGCTTGCGCTGACGCTTCCGCCGTGACGATGGCGCTGCGCGACCCGCTGGCGGCGCTTGGTTACAGCGAATTCAACCCGTTCGGCGCAATGCCGGGACGCGCCTACCGCGAAGCGGTGCGCCTGTTCGTCGCCCCTGCCACCAATGGCTGGACGCGCGTCATCGGCGAGCCCCACCCGGTGCAGATCGCGGCGCTGTCGCAGATCGCGCCGTGCCTGCTGCTGGCGCTGAACGGATCAGACGCGCGGGTCGAGGCGTATGTCGACGGCGAAAACGCGGCGCTCGAAACGGCGCTCGCTCCCTATGCAGATCCCGACTGCATCCGACGCGCGCTGATCATCAGCGGCGGCACGTCCGCGCCGCGCGTTGGTTCGGTCGAGCTTGACGCCTTGCCCGACGACGTACGCGACATGGCGCAGGGGATCGACCTCAAGCAGGCGGGGTCGCTGTTCTCGCGCCTGAGCGCCAATCTGATGAAGAAAACCGGCGGCGAAGAAGCGGCAGCGCGCCAGCTGCTCACCGGCGACCGTCCGGATTGGAACAGTCCCGGCGGCGCGCGGATTCAGGCGCTGCTTGCCTGTCTTGGGCTGGAGGGACACGAGCCGGATTTCGTCACCCTGCGCGACGCCTACGCCTTGCACGAACGCCACCGCCGCAACCCGAACGCCATGCTCTACCCCGGCGACGCCGAAGCGATGCGCGCCGTCCCGGACGCCTTATCTTATCAGCCTGTGTACGCAGGACGTGACTGATGGCTGCGAAAGATCGCGTGCGCTGGGATACCATTTACCGCGAAACGACGGCTTACCCTTACCCCGACCCGAATCCGCTGCTGTTCCAGTACACGCCGTCAGTGCTCGGCATTGAGCGCCAGCACCGCGCCCTTGACCTCGCCGCCGGGCTGGGTCAAAACGGCTTGTGGCTGGCGGCGCAGGGCTACGTCGTCGACCTGATGGATATCAGCCGCGTTGGGCTGAAGCGAGCGCAGGAGAAAGCGCACGAGCGCGGCTTGCGCAGCGTCAATTTCCTGCAAGTCGATCTTGACGAGGTGACGCTGGAAGCCGACGCCTACGACCTAATCTGCGTCTTTCGCTTCCTCGACCGCCGCCTGTTCCCGCAAATTCGTGCCGCCATCCGCCCCGGCGGTCGCGTGATCTACGAGACGTTCAATGTCCACTGGGCGAAACGGATGCCGGACGTCAATCGCAGTTTCCTGCTCGACGAGGGCGAGCTTGGGGGTACCTTCGGCGACTGGAAGATCCTGCGCAACCTCGAAGCCGGTTATACGTCACAGCTGGTCGCCATCAAACCCGACGCGCGATGATCGACCGCCTGCTGCTCGCCGCGCTGCTGCTGTGCGGCTCGGAGATCGTGCTCTGGACGAACCCGCCCGCGCGCCCTCTCGCCGACTGGCTGATCCTCGCGCCCGCCTACGTCCTGTTCAGCGCCCTGCTGCTCGATCTAGCGGCGCGTTTCCGCGTCCGCGACCTGTACGGCTTGATGGCGCTCGCCGGACTCTACGGGCTGCTCAACGCGCTGCTGATCAACCCTGACAGCGCCCTGATCGACATGCCGCGCACGCTGTTCACGCGCGCGCTCGGCGCTCACGCGCTGATCGGGCTGCTGGCGCTGGCGCTGTACGGCTACGGTGGGCGCTGGCGTTTGTCGCTGACAGCCGCCGGCGCGGCGATCACCGGCGGGCTGTGGGGACACTGGGCGCGCTTGTCACCCGTTGAGTTCTACGGTGCGAGCGAGTCGAGC
>JAEVZT010000425.1 GCA_023392115.1 Chloroflexota bacterium | reverse complement strand
GGCGGGGGGGTGAGGCGGGGCGGGCCCGGCGACCGCGTCAGCATCAACCCGACGCTCACTGACGAGAACTGCTTCAACCTGACCGGCTCAGAATCAGAGTGCCTTGACGTCAAAATCATGGGCGAGCACGCGCGTGGGCTGGCGGCGGAGTACGTCGTCATTCCAGCGCGCAACGTTCACAAACTGCCCGATCACGTTTCATTCGCGGAAGCGGCGGCTGCGGGACTGGTGTTCATCACCTCATGGCATTCGATGATCACGCGCGGCGGCTTGCAGCCCGGCGAGTCGGTACTGGTGATCGGCGCGGGCGGCGGCGTCAGCACCGCCAGCATCCAGATCGCCAAGCTGGCGGGGAGCAAGGTGTACGTCGTCGGCAGCAGCGCGGAGAAGTGCGCGCAGGCGAAGGCGCTCGGCGCGGATGTGGTGATCGACCGGTCGAAGGAAGAGAACTGGTCGAAGGCGCTGTACGGGCTGACGAACAAGCGCGGGGTCGACGTGGTGGTTGACAACGTCGGGCAGGCGACGATGATGGACAGCATCCGCTCGGTGAAACGCGGCGGGCGCATCCTCGTCGTCGGCAACACCAGCGGCTACAACGCGCAGATTGACCTACGCTACGTATTCTCCAAGCAAATCAGCATCATCGGCAGCACGATGGGCACGACGGCAGCGTACACGCGCGTGATGGGGCTTGTCGCCGAAGGCAAGCTCAAGCCGGTGATCGGCGCGGCGCTGCCGCTGAACGACGCCCGCGAAGCCGAACGGATGCTTGAGTCGGGCGACGTCTTCGGGAAAGTGGTGTTGATCATACAGAACTAAGTTTTTGAGGTCGCGATGGACGGGTCGCTGTTCAACTCGCACGGGCCGTCGCTCCGGGCAATCGCCGATGCGATGCAGCTGGAGTCTGTCAGCCTGCTTGTGCGGCGACCCGGCGTGCAGGATGTCTACCGGATCACCGTCCACTACTACGACCGGCGCGCTTGCGACTCGGTAGCGACGCTGAGCAAGTCGATCACCGGCGGCGTGACGCTCGAAGTTGTCCACCGCCGCGCGCTCGATCACAAGCCGCTGACGTACCGCGTCGACGATGCGCGTTTCCGCGCTTTCGTCGCCATGATTCAGCGCGTGCGTTTCGACAAGCTGACCGACCAGCCGAATCTACCGGTCTACGACTCGACCGACCTGTGGCTGATCGAACGGGCGGCGGGGACGTTCCGCAAGAGCGTGATCGTCGCGCCCGCCAACGCCGACGTCGACCCGTATAAGATGCTTGTCGAAGCGGTGCGGAACTATATGCCGGAAGCGTTACGGCAGGTGAAGTAGAGCGTTTACAGTTAACAGTTGACGGTTTACAGAAGGATGTAGGGGAAGCGCGGTGGTGAAACTCAAGCAGCTCGACAGCCTCGCAGCGCACAGCGACATTTATAGAGACTCGCAGCGCGTCGCCATCATCGACATGGGCAGCAACAGCTTCCGGCTGATCGTCGTGGAGTATGTACCGCATCTCAGCTTCAAGCTGACCGACGAGGTGCGCGAATCCGTTCGCATCGGCGAGGGGATGGCGGAAATGGACGTGCTGCGCCCGCAGGCGATCGATCGCGCGGTACGGGCGGCGCAGATTTACGCTTCGTTCTGCGAGGCGCTCGGCATCGGCGACATCCTCGCCGTTGGCACGAGCGCGATCCGCGACGCGCGCAATCGCAGCCGCTACATCGAGCGGGCGGCGAAAGAAAGTGGGCTGACGGTGCGTGTCTTGAGCGAGAAGGAAGAAGCCTATTATGGCTATCTCGCGGCTGTCAACAGCATGACGCTCGACAACGGCTTCGTCGTCGACCTCGGCGGCGGCTCGCTTCAGATCACGCGCGTCGAGAACCGCCTGCCAACCGAAAGCATCAGTTTCCCGCTCGGCGCTGTTCGCCTCACCGAAGGCTTCTTGAAGTCCGATCCCGTAAGCGACAAGGACGTGAAACGGTTGAGCGAGCATCTGCGCGAGCAGTTCGGATCGCTCGGCTGGCTCAAGCGTGAGCCGGGCATGACGATGGTCGGCGAGGGCGGTACACTGCGCCTGATCGGCAGGCTGGCGCAGAAACGGCTCAACTACCCGCTCGACAACCTGCACGGCTATCGCCTCCAGCGCGGGCAGGCGGAGAGCATTCGCGATGAACTGGCGAAACTGCCGGTCGCGGCGCGGATGCGCGTCCCCGGCATGAAGAATGACCGCGCCGATATTTCGCTGGCGGGGGCGGTCGCCGTCTCCGAAGCGCTGCGTGTCGGCGGCTTCGACGAAATGACGATCTGCGGGCAGGGTCTGCGCGAAGGCTTGTTCTACGAACGCTTTCTCGCCAACGGCGGCGCTGACGTGCCGCTCTTCGAGGACGTGCGCCGATCGGCAGTCCTCAACCTCGCGCACCTGTACCGTTTTCAGGAGAAACACGCCGAGCACATCGTCCATCTGACGCTGTCGATGTTCGATCAACTGCCGCCCGATCTCCACGACTGCGGCGCGGACGAGCGCGAAATCCTGTGGGCGGCGTCGATGCTGCATGACATCGGTGTGAGCATCGATTACCACGATCATCACAAACACGGCAGCTACCTGATCCTCAACGCCGGGCTGCCGGGATACACGCACCGCGAGATCGCGATGATCGCGCTGCTGGTGCGCTATCACCGCAAGGGCAAGCCGACGCTTGACGAACTCACGCCGCTGTTTGAGCCGGACGACGACAAGCGGCTGGTGCAGTTGTGCGCCTTGCTGCGGCTGGCGGAACAGCTTGACCGGGCGCGCGACGGCGTCGTGCGCGACGTGCGCCTGCACGTCAGCGATAGGCGAGCGCACATGGAACTGATCGCGCGCGGCGACGAACTCGTGCCGCTGTGGTCGGCGGAACATCACCGGGACGTGTTCGAGCAGGCGTTCGGGCTGGAACTCGAAATCGTGTCCGTGCCGGACGAGGAATGAGGCGTAATGATGGAATCGCTCAGCGAAACTGAAGTTAAACTGTATGTGCCCGATCTGGAAGCGGTCAAAGCGCGGGTCGAAGCGGCGGGCGGCGTCCTGACCGCGCCGCGCGTCTTCGAGCGTAATCTGCGCTTTGACGACCAGAAGCGCAGCCTGAGCCAATCGGGCGGCGTGCTGCGCCTGCGCTGGGATACACGCGCGCGGCTGACATTTAAGGACGGTGGGCGCGTCACCGGCGAACACGGCAGCACGCGTTTTGAGGCTGAGGTCGAAGTCAGCGATTTTGAGACAATGCACGTCATCTTGTACAAGCTCGGCTTTGACCCGGTCTTCATCTACGAGAAGTACCGCACGACGTACGCGCTTGGCAATACGGAAGTGACGCTCGACGAACTGCCGTATGGAAACTTCGTCGAGATCGAGGGCGAGGACAGCGCGATCGGGCGAGTGGTCGCGCAGTTGGAACTGGGCGGCGCGCGCCGTTTCGACAACAGCTATTCGGTGCTGTTCACGCACGTCAAGCGCAATCTCGGACTTGCCTTTGATCATCTGACGTTCGAGAATTTCAAGGACATGGCAATCCCCGAACATGCCTTCAGAGGTGCTGACTAACGCGCAAACGGGGGACAATCTTCCATAGACGATGGTGATGATCTGCCGCAAACTAGGCAAGGTGATCTGAAAATTAGGAGTTCACAGCATGTCCGTGACCACTCGTTTGCATGATGCGAAGCGGCGCTGGCACGATAACCTCGTCCGCCGATCGACAGCGAAATTCCCTGAGCGTAGAGAACAGTTCGTCACCTCGTCAAATATCCCGCTTGAAGCGGTTTACACACCCGAAGATGTGCCTGTCGACTACGAGGAAAAACTCGGTTTCCCGGGCGAATACCCGTTCACGCGTGGCATTCAGCCGACGATGTACCGCAGCCGCCTGTGGACGATGCGCCAGTACGCCGGCTATGCGACCGCCGAAGAATCGAACGCGCGCTACCGCTTCCTACTCGAACAGGGGCAGAGCGGGCTGTCCGTCGCCTTCGACCTGCCTACGCAGATTGGCTATGACGCCGACGATCCGATGGCGCTCGGCGAGGTTGGCAAGGTCGGCGTGAGCATCAGCAGCCTGCGCGACATGGAGCGGTTGTTTGAAGGTATCCCGCTCGACAAAGTCTCGACCAGCATGACGATCAACGCGCCGGCTTCGGTGCTGCTGGCGATGTACGTCGCCGTCGGCAAGCGGCAGGGCGTCGAGTCGTCCAAGCTGCGCGGGACGGTTCAGAACGACATCCTCAAGGAGTACATCGCGCGCGGGACGTATATTTATCCGCCGAAAGCGTCGATGCGCCTGATCACCGACCTATTCGCTTATTGCAAGACGGATGTGCCCCACTGGAACACGATCAGCATCAGCGGCTACCACATCCGCGAGGCGGGCAGCACCGCCGCGCAGGAAGTCGCGTTCACGCTGGCGAACGGCATCGCCTACGTGCAGGCGGCGCTCGACGCGGGCCTGAAAGT
>JAEVZT010000324.1 GCA_023392115.1 Chloroflexota bacterium | reverse complement strand
TGAATCAGTCGTATTTCGCCTTTTACGGCGGCTTCCAGTCCGGCGCGCCGGGGGCGGGCGGCTCCGACCCGATCGGACCCGCTATTCAGGCGATCCGCGACGCCAGCCCGTCGATCCACGATTGGGTGGTCACTATGCGCGGCATTACCACACGGGAAGCACTGCTGGCAGCGCGGGACGCAGCGCTGGCGGGGTGAGGCAATGACCCCACCCCAACCCCTCCCCGAATTCGGGGACTAGGGATGACACCTGCTGCGTCGCCCGACGCTCAAAGCGTCGAGCTAGAGAAAAAAGCCCCGTGAACGGGGCTAAAACAGCCGGCTTCAGCCGGCTTACTAACCGATAGCCGGAGGCTTGAGCCTCCGGCGGAACTGTCGCCTCTCCCCAATATCCGCCGCAACCGAAGGGTGCACAGGATTAGGGGTGGGATGTCTTACCCCTCAAATGTCCAGTGTTTGAGGATGCCCGCCAGCAGCGTCGACCGGCGCGGCAGGCTGTTGATGACGACGTGCTCGTGCAGGGCGTGTAAGCCGTCGCCCTGCGGACCCAAGCCGTCGAGCACGGGGATGCCGAGCGCCGCGACGGTGTTGCCGTCGGACGCGCCGCCGCTGCCGTCTTCGGTCACGGTCAAGCCGAGCGACTCGCCGATGCGCTTGCACTGCGCGAAGGAACGCACCATTGTTTCGTCGTGCTCCATCGGCTTGTGCCCGTTGATCTGCGTCACGGCGAGCTTCGCGCCGGGAGTCATCGGCTCAAGGCTGGTGATGCGGTCGTAAGTCTCCTGCCAGTCGCGGACGGTGAGCGCGCGCGTGTCGACGAATGCCGTCACTTTCGCCGGAATGACGTTGGTCGCGCTGCCGCCTTCGACCATCGTCACCGAAACGGTCGTGCCGCGCTTGTAATCGTTCCACTCGCGCAGGCGTATTGCCTGCTGCGCGAACTCGATGATCGCGTTGATGCCCTTTTCGGGCGCGTTGCCGGCGTGGGCGGGCAGCCCTTCGATGTCGAGGCGGTAGGTGGCGATCCCCTTGCGCCACGTCTTGAGCGCTTCGTCAATCGTCGCCGGTTCCATCACCAGCACCAGCCCGCACTGCTTCGCCGTTTCCTCGATCGTGTCGTGCGAGTACAGGCTGCCGACTTCCTCGTCAGTCGTCATCAAGACCCACACCGGTCGGTCGGGGAACTCGCCGCGTTCTTTCAGCCCGCGCAGCGCCGACAGCGTCACGGTGATCCCGCCCTTCATGTCGATTGCGCCGGGCCCGAACAACCTGCCGTCGTCGTCGATCCGTACCGGGCGCTCTGCGAGTGTGCCGAGGGGCCAGACGGTATCGATGTGGATCAGGAACATGATCGGCTTGCCGGGGGCGGTTTCATTCCATTTTGCGAGCAGCAGGTCGCCGACTTTCTCCTGCGGAATGCGCGTCACCGACGACGCGCCAAGCTCGCGGAACTGAGTCTCAAGAAACGCGCCCATCTGGTCGACGTGTGCCTTGTCGAGCGTTGGGGTTTCAAAGTGGACGAGCGTCGTCAGCAGGTCGATCATCTCCTGCCGGCGATCCTGAAAGTAAGTGAGCAGGTCGGACATAAACTTCCTCGTTGGTTGCGTGTGCGCGCCGCTAGAACGGACACAGATCAGCCGCCGCGTAGGTTGGGCTGCGGCTTCCATAACGATTGAGCAGATCGACTGCTTCGGCGCGAGCGGCAATTATAGCCTGCACGGGCTGGCACGCGCCACGCGAGTCATTCGTCGTCTGCAAGGCGTTCCAGAACGCGACGCTCATCTCCGCGTAGACCGGCGCGGCTGCCGGGTCGGGGTAGGCGGTCTGAATCGCCTCGTAGGTCGGCTGCAAGCGTTCGTCGCCGGTCAGCGCATATGCGAGCAGCAGCCGGAACAGGATGTAGCTTTGTAGGGCGGGCGTTTCGTCGTTGTACCACGCGTCAAGCCCCGTTCCGTCGAGCGCCAGTTGATACAGGCTGATCGCTTCGTCGTAACTTGCGGCGGCAAAGGCGTTGTCCGCCTGATGGATGACCTGAATGCGGAAGCGCGGCGGGTTCAACTGCGTCACCGACTGGATGTAGGCGATGCCGTCCCAATCGTAAACCGTGTAGCCGGTGCGGAGCGGTCCGGTTGCCGTGTTCCCCGGATTGCTCATGTGGATGATGACCTCGCCGACGCGGTCGCCGTCAATGTCCTCAACCGTTGGCGCTTCCTCGCTGTCGACCGTGCTGCCGAGCAGGTTGACGAAGCGCCCGCTCTCGGCATTCCACGTCGCCATCTGCGTGATGTAGGTACACGTATTGGCGCTTTCGCAGGCGCGGCTCGTGAACAGGATTTCCGGCACGCCGTTGACGTTGAGATCGGCGATCGTCACGATCTGTGGCGGTTCGTCGCCAAGCGAGGTTGAGTAGCGCGTCAGGTAGCGACCGTCGGCGCAGGCGAAGATCATGAACGTGCCGTCGCCTTCGGGTGACCCGGCGCTGACGATCACCTCGCCCGCGCCTTCGCCGGTCAGGTCGGTATCGCGGCGGATGAAGCCATCTTCGCCGAGCGCGTTCCATACGTCGCTCACGTGCGCCGCGAGCGCGTCAGCCGTGCCGCCATCTGACAGGAAGCGCGCGATCTCGCCATCGAGCAGCGAGGCGTTCGCCGGGACGGCGTCAGGCAGGGCGGCGTAGGGATTAGCAGCGGGACAGGCGGCGTAATTCAGCGTCGGCGTGGCGCGGTTTTCGAGCGCGCTGACGGTTGCCGGGTTGGATAATCCAGAACCGTCGAGCGGCAGCGCGGCGACCGTCGGCAGGACGGCATAGATCACCCGCCCCGGCGTCATCGTCGGGAAGGGGAACGGTGTCGGCGTGCCGCCGGTTTGCGCCGCCGGACTGCACGCCGCGAGAATGATGATCAGCAAGAGGGACAGGGTTAGGCGTCGCATGCGCTTAAGTATAACGTCTTACGCGCGGCGAGGTGAATGCAATTTGCCCCGCCGCGCGTACCCTGTTGAGGAAAAGGAGATTGCTACGATTCGGTTTCGAGCTGTTCGAGCGTCTTGAGGTCTTGCTTCAAGTTCCGGTAGCGGACGACCATGCTGCCGATCAGCACCAGCAGGAAGCCCACGATAACGCCTAAACCGAGCAGCAGATACGC
>JAEVZT010000321.1 GCA_023392115.1 Chloroflexota bacterium | reverse complement strand
TATCGGCCGCCCGGCGTCGTCAGGCTGTCGATCTTGATGATCTGCTTGGACGTGTCCCCTATCCCATGACCTGAAATAGTGTGATTAAACGGCTGGTCGAATGAGGCGAGAGGATCATTGTACCTTCAGAAGGAAACGCTTTTCACTAACCTGTCCTACAATAAACGTACCGAACGTTGTATTCATGAATAACGAGTAAAGAAGGGAGTCTCATGTCTTTAGCGCACTATGCTCGGATTGCCGAACTGTACGACTCGTTTGTAAAGACCGATTATGATGTTCCGTTTTTTATGGATCAGGCGCGCAGCCGGGGCGGGGAAATTCTCGAACTGATGGCGGGGACAGGACGTTTGACCCTGCCGCTGCTGCAAGCGGGGGTTCGCGTGACTGCGCTCGACATTTCACCGGATATGCTGACGATCTTGGGGCGGAAACTGCGCCAGCGCGGGTTATCGACTGACGTTTACCAGCTCGACATTTGCACTTTCGATCTCGGCAGACAGTTCAAACAAATCTGGGTTCCGTTCCAAGCCTTTCCAGAATTGACGGCTGAGGTCAATCAACGTGAGGCGCTGATACGCATTCACACGCATCTTGCCGACGATGGCGTCTTCATCTGCACGTTGCACAACCCGCCGGTGCGCCTGAAACCTGTCGATGGACTGCTGCATCTCGCCGGCAGCCAGCCGCTGTCTGCCGACGACCGCCTGCTGATCTGGCTGCTGCAAACGCATGATCCGGAGACGAATCTCGTCACCGTCCAGCAGTTCTTCGAGGAGTACGATCCCAAAGGGGTGATGAAGTCGAAACGCTGCTCAGAGATGCAGTTTCACCTGCTGCCGAAATCAAAGTTTGAGAGCTTGTTGACGCAAACCGGCTTCGAAATGACTGAGCTTTACGGAAACTATGATTGCTCGCCATTTGATGCAGAAACCAGCCCGTACATGATCTGGATGCTGCGAAAGCAGCGTGGCTGAAACAGGCGCGACGCAAGCAGTATATAACCCGCCCCACGGCGGGTTATTGTTTGCATGCGCCTAGAGTGATACGCTTAGGGCGGTAGTGAAAGCCATGGAACATGATAGAAGAACCGGAACACGTTTGGCAGTCAATGTCGAGTTCGCGTCCCTCAGACTTCGCGGAGACTGTTAAGCAATTACTCGAACACCTTTATGATCTGCCCTTCCTCCAACAACATCCCTTAGCATCACACCCGGCGCTCTTGTCAACTGAGGTTGGGACGACGCCGAGCCAAGCCCTCCGGCAGTTCCTCATGCGGGCTGTCGACTCTCACCAATCGTCCGCGGAACGGACATCCAGCGCGCACGGGCGCTATTTTAAGCTGGTCTATCTCCATTATGTCGACGGCATGACTATTCAGGAAGCAGCCCATAACCTCGGCGTTTCTGAACGTCAGGCGTACCGTGACCTGCTGCGCGGAATCGAGGCGGTTGCCAGCGCGCTGTGGGAGAACTTGCTCGCCGCGCAGCACGCGACGACACATGAGCGTTCGTCGTCGCCGATGTCGGTTCGCGCCGAAGTTGATCGCCTGATGCCGCGCGTGTCGACCCTCGACTTGACGGCACTGGTTCATTACGCCGAACGCGCCGTTCAGAAAATTGCAAAGCAGCGAAACATCGACTTGATCGTACAGGTACCCGCCGCGCCGTGCAGGGTGAGAACAGACGAGGTGGTGGCGCAGCAGCTTCTGGTGCGCGTTTTGAGCCGGCTCGTGCAAAGCGTCGAAGCCGCCACCATGATCGTGCAGGTGATAAACAAGCCGCGTTCGGCTGAAGTGGTAGTGTTTCTCGAAGGCGCGGTGCTGACCGGTGACGTCATCAGTTCCGACGCGCTCGCGCTCCGGTTGTTCGAGCGCTTGGGCTGGTCATGCGCGCTGTCAACCGCTACGGCGACCGGCGCGGCGCTGACGATCACCGTTCCAACTGATCTGCGCTTCCTGCTGCTCATTGACGACAACGAGAGTTTAGCCGAACTGCTTGACCGCTACTTGATGAACATGCCGTACCGGATTGTGGCGGTGACGAACGCGACGGATGGGCTGCGCCTCGCGCAAGAACTGCTGCCCGATGTCATCATGCTCGACATTATGATGCCCGAAATGGATGGTTGGGAGCTTTTGCAGCGTTTTCGCAACGGTTCAAGAACCGCTGACATTCCGATCATCGTCTGCTCCGTGTTCAACGATCCCGAACTTGCCTTCTCGTTAGGCGCGACCGTCTTCCTGCCGAAGCCGCTGAGCCGCGATCAGTTCGTCGACGCGCTGCTGCGTCTTGAAGCGCCAAACGGCGAAACTGATGCCTTTGATGCGAACTAAGCTCTCCATGAACGATTTACCGGACATCGCGGCGTACGCTCCCGGCGCTGCCATCAACTTTGACTCGCTGCGGACTGAACTCGCCGCCAGATTGACCATGCTGGTGATCGCCGTCAGCGGGCTGGGCGCTTGGCTCTGCATCCCGCTCGCTCCGTTTCCACTCCCTTCCTTCGCGCTGCTCCTGCTGCTGCTGGCGCACGCGCTGATCGTTCGCCGCCTGCTGCGAAAGCATCCGGTCTTTGGACGGCGGCTGCTGGTCGTGGGGTGGATCGGGCTGCTGCTGACGGCGATGACGGTACTCGACGCGTCGTGGCTGCCGTACTTAGGGCTGCTCGTCACATTTGCCTCGGCGGTGCTCGTTCGACGCTCCGAAGTCGTCGTGTTTGCCGCCACCGCCCTCGCTTCATACGGGCTTGTGCTGCTGCTCGGGCGAGCCTACCCGCTGCCCGAAGTGACGATCGTGCTGCTGATCGGCGCGGTCTTCGCGTGGACGGTTTCCACCACCGTTTACACGGCGCTCGAATGGGAATCGAAGTCCCGGCAGCACTCTCAGCGGCTCCTGACTGAAATCCGCGAGCACCGCGCGCAGTTGAGCCAGTCGGTGAAATCGCTCAATCAGGCGCACGAACTCCAGCTCCATACCCAGCAGCAGCTCATCTGGGCGCGAAAAGCTGCCGAGGAAGCGCGCCGGGTGAAAGAGCAGTTTGCCGCCAACATCAGCCACGAGCTGCGAACGCCGCTCAACTTGATCCTCGGTTTTGCCGCCGTCATGTACAAGAATCCCGAAGTCTACGGCGAGCTGGCGTGGCCGATGAAGCTCAGGCGCGACATCTCACACATCTACAGGAACACCAGCCATTTAGTCGAGCTCGTTGACGACATTCTCGACCTGTCGCGCATCGAAATCGCATCCTTCGCGCTCAATTTCGAGCCGACGCCGCTCGCCCCGCTGCTCGACGAAGTTGTCGAAATCGCGGGCGACCTGTTCAAGAGCGAGAGCGTCCGCTTTGTTGTCGACGTTGACGACGACCTGCCGACGCTCGAACTTGACCGCACGCGCATCCGGCAGGTGCTGTTGAACCTGTTGAACAACGCGCGCAAGTTCACCGATCAAGGCAGCGTCTCCCTAACCGTGAGGCGTGAGGACGGCTGCGTGAGCTTTTGCGTCGCCGATACGGGCGTCGGCATGCCTGCCGATAAGCTGCCGCACCTCTTCAGCGAGTTCTTTCAAGTCGACGCGTCGCTGCGCCGAAGCCGGAGCGGCGCTGGATTGGGATTGGCGATCAGCAAACGGTTTGTCGACGCACACGGCGGTCAAATCGGAGTCGAGAGCGTCGAGGGCGAAGGCACAACCGTCCACTTCACGCTGCCGATCCAAACCCCGATTCTCACTTGGTTGACGCCAAAACAGGAAGATGAACCACCGGCTGGACGTCCGCGTGTTTTGCTGCTCAACGCGGATCGTCAGCTCGCGGCGCGCATCGAGCGCGATTTGAAGCAGTATGAGAGCGTCGTGCCCGACGATGTGCAGGACGCACACGACGCGGTCAGAATGTGGGAACCGTGCGCTGTGATCTCGAATTCGAGCGGAGAGGGGGAAGCTCAAGACCTG
>JAEVZT010000287.1 GCA_023392115.1 Chloroflexota bacterium | reverse complement strand
CCCTTTGGTCGGTTGTATAAACAGAAACGGAGAGGGCGATTCGATGACGAATCCCCTCTCCGTATTTTACCCCAACTTGCAAGGGTTGATCGTTTAAAGCAGGTTTACTGCTGCGCGGGCAGCGTCAGGACGGCGCGTCCGATAACGCCGTCGTCCTCAACCAGCACGCCGCTGATCGACGCGCTGCTGATCAGGCTGAACACGCCTTCAAATGCTGCCGCCGCTTCTTCAGAGTCGCTGCCGGCGCTTTCGATCAGGCGCGCGATCGGCAGCAAACCTTCGCCCGACATATACATGAGGCTGTAGGTGTCCGCCAGCGCGTACTGCGTCGCTTGGGCGAACGCCGGGTCGCTGTCCAAACCGGCGCGCGGATTGAGCGCGGCTTCGACGGCGCGGCGTGTCCCAACCGCGAAGACTTGATCATTCCCGCCGACCATCAGCTCGACAGTTTCCGGCACGGAGTTTGTGTCGATGACGATCGAAACCGCGTCAGCACCGTTGATCTGTTCGGTCGTGATGGTAACGTCTTCTGCCGCGTTCGCGGGCAGGTCGGCGAGATTGCTGATCAGCCCCGACATCAACGTTTGCGCGCCTTCGGCATCCGTCACTTCGACCACTAGACCGAAATCAACGGGGAATTTCTGCAATGCCGCGAACACGTTCGAAGCGTCAGCCGCCGTCGGGCTGAGTCCGAGATAGAAGGCATACGTGCCGTCCATCCATTCGAGGATGTCCTCGCGCAGCTCCAAGCCGGTGATGCCGCGAACGAGGAATTCAAGCCCCCAGATGGCAGTTTGGAAGTCTTCGAAGTCGCCTTCCATCGCGGCGTTCATGTCCTGCTGCATCTCGAAGAGGGCGGTGAATTGCTGCAAGGTGGCGTCATACGCGTCGCGCAGGTTGGTGCCGAAGCCGACCAGCGGCGTCCCCGCCGGGACGAAGCGCGCGATGTCAAGGTTGACCGGCGTTTTCCCATACTGGAACGGATCGATGGGGAAGTCGGTGAGCGCGGCGAAGTTCAGCGGCGCGGAGAAATCGAGCGTCAGCGAACGCTCGTCAAGGATTGTCAAGCCGATCGCCTGCGCCTCATAGAAGTCCATCATCTGCATGGCGGTCTGCATCTGCTGACCGAATATCTCGACGTCTCCAACCTCGTCCATCATCTCTTTCATCGACGCCAGCATCGCCGTTTCCAGGAGCGCGGGCGTGTCGAGGTAAATCACGCCGTTGTAATCGGACAGCGGCAGCATGTCGACCGCGGCATTGAAGCCGTCTGCCGCCCGCAGCGACGATTCCTGAACCGCGCCGTCTTCCAGCGCTGACAGGTCAGACGCGAGCAAGATGACGTCGTCGCGGAAGACGAAGTGACGGTTGCCGTCCTCTTCCTCATACAGCGTGTAGTCGGCTTCTTCTGTCACGTCATAAGCGTTTGAAGGCATCGCTTCGTTGAAGTACGCTTCCGCCGCCGCGCGATCGGTGATGCTAACGGCGATCAGCGCGATCGGATCATTGAAGCGGTCGGTTTGCGCCAGCGGCATGAAGCCGAAGGCGGCGACATCGCCAAGCCACGGACGGATCGACTCGTCAAACGTCGATCCCCGATCGATGCTCGACGCCAGATAGTCGAGGGCTTCACGCAGCGACCCCGAATCTGCGTTCGGGAGCGCCGTAGTGACCTGTTCGATCACAGCGTCGATCGTGTCGAGGTGTTCGTCGGCTATGTTGAACGCCGCGAAAAACGGCGCATCTTCGGGGAAGTAATCCGCCAGTGCAGTCAGGTCATCCACCTGAACGGCGGCGACCGGAAGCGCAAACGCGCCAACGATCAGGATAGACAAAAGCAGCAGCGTGAGTTTTCTCATTGGTAGGAGCAATCCTTTCTATTGCGGCGTGCCGCGCGTGTCGGCACGCCTTCCGCAAGCACATTGACGGTAAGCGTGTATTGATCCTGTACGTAGAATTTCCTATAGGGTTGCACCCGCCGCGAACAGAGACTCGTCGCGTCACACCTCAAACACATCGGTGAGAGGAAGTGAGAAGCCGGGAAGGACATCACGCCCGGATAGGGTATCGCCTTCGACGTAGATGTCAAATTCGCCGTCCGGGTACTGGGCTTCGATCATCCGCTTTGTCGGATAGACCAGCCACACGAGCTGCGCGCCGGTGGCGAGGTAATATGCCGCTTTATCGCGCATTTGTTTCGGACTGTCGCCGGGTGACTGAACTTCGACACAGAGGTCGGGAATCAGCGGGACAGCGCTTTCGTCGACGACGGGCAGCAGGCGATCGCTGCGCGTAAACGCGACATCGGGGATTCGCGCATTGTGCTGGTCACCGGGAACTCTGTAGCGGACCTCGAACGTCACTCGTCCCAACCGGCGCGGCTTGACAAACTCGCGCGTCGCCGTGTACAGATTTCCCGCGATGAGGCTGTGTCGTTCTGTCGGTACTTTTTCGACGATCTCCCCGTCGACATGCTCAAAGACCCGCTCGCGATGCTGCGGCAGCGCGATGAAGGCTTCAAATTCGTCAACCGTAACCAGTTTCTTCTGGACAGCCATCCGTTACCTTGTCCGAACTATTCGGCTTGTTTAACTGTAACGATCTGAATACAGAACCGATCGTTATCATAAACTACATGGTCTGACAGCCGAGTCGTTATTACAATGAGGTAAGGCAAACGACATCCATTGTGCGCGTAGAGAGTGTATGACGACCAACCCGCAAACGACGACACAGGAATCTGAACGTGTGGAACGCCGCGTGAATGCCGGCTCGCTGCGGCTCGCGCTGTACTTTTTCGCGTTCGCGCTCGGCGTGACGCTGATGCTCGTCCTTCCGCCACCGTATCCGACGGTGGTGTTCGTCGTGCTGGTCGTCTGGTCGCTGCGGCTTGGCATCCGCGAGATGCGCAGCGCCGACATATCTCTCGGCGACATCCTCATCCCGTCGCCGGTTATCACGCTGCCGCGACTGCCCGCGCTGCCCGCGGCGATCAACGCGCACCGGAACAAGCTGGCGTTCGTCTTTGCCACGCTGTCGTTCGCCTTAATGATCGCCGCCGCGCTCGATTTTCGTCCGATGCACGAGCGCGAACTGCTGGCGGATGCCGTGCTGAAAATGCTGGCGGGGGCGCTGCTGCTCGGCGTGGCGGTGTGGCTTTCCGATCGCCAACCGGCGCTGCCGATGCCGACCGATCAGGTGCTGGATAAGCCGCGCCGCTTCTGGTGGATTCCATCACTGTTCGGCGTGGCGGCGCTGGCAGCATTGGCGGAGATCAACGGCGGGCGCTTCGACATCGCGCCGCTGAAGGAGGTCAGCCAGCATGTGCAGTACGGGCTGCTGATGGTCGGGATGGCGCTGCTCGCGTGGGGCTTCGGCGGCATGCCGATCCCGCGTCCGCGCCGCTTCCGCATGGACTGGCGCGCGCTGCTGCCGCTGCTGGCGATCCTCGGACTGGCGCTGTTCCTGCGCCTGTGGCGTTTGAACGAAACGCTGCCCGTCTTGATCGACGAAGTGCATTGGTCAGACGCGATTCTGGCGATCAACGGTCGCCACAGCCAGCCGATCCTGTCGCCGATGAGCGGGCAGTCGCCGTATACGTGGATTTTTCCCTACTGGCAGTCGTTCGCCGTCAAGGCGCTCGGCTACGATTTCTTCGGCTTCCGCTTCGTAAGCGCGATCGTCGGCACGATCAACGTGCTGGCGGTGTGGGCGCTGGCGCGGACGCTGTTCGACCGGAAGACGGCGCTGCTGGCGGCGCTGATCATGGCGACCTTCCCGCCGCACGTCCACTTCAGCCGCGTCGCCATGACGCTGATCGCCGATCCGCTGTTCGGGACGCTGATGCTGCTGTTTGTCGCGCGCGGGGTGAAATACAACCGCCGCGCCGACTGGGCGCTGGGCGGCGTCTGTCTGGCGATGACGCAGTTCTTCTTTGAAGGCGGGCGGCTGCTGTTCCCGCTGCTGCTGATCGTCTGGGCGGGGCTGCTGATCGTTACCAGCCGGAAGCACCTGCGTCCTCAGTGGCGCGGGCTGATGATCACGCTGCTCGTCGGGGCGCTGATCGCCGCGCCGATGTACTACACGATCGTTGCCGAGGGCAAGCCGATCTTCGGGCGGATGGACGACTCTGGTTTGGGAACATCGCACTGGCGCCAGCGTTTCGCCGATGGCATCACGATAGAAGACATCACCGATCAGATTGAGCACACGCTGACCGGTTTCATGATCTACGTCACGCACCCCGACATGAGCGTCTACTACGGCGGACAGCAGGCGCTGATCCTCGAATGGCTCGTGCCGGTGTTCCTGTTCGGCGCCTTCTACCTGCTCTGGCGGCTGCCCGCGCCCGCCTTCCTGATTACGCTGTGGATCGTCTCGACGAGCCTCGGCAACGGCTTGCTGCGCGACACGATCGTCTCTGCCCGCTATTACGTCGTCCTGCCCGCGTTGGCGACGGCGCTGGCGGTCGGCATTCGCTATCTCGCCGCGTTCGTCTGGACGCTGAAAGAAGAACGGCTGCCGGACGCCGAACGCCCGCGCGAGCCGCGCCTGCGTTTCGCGCTGACGCTGGCGCTTGTCGGCGCGATCGGCGTGGCGCAGGTGGTGTATTACTACGGCGTCCACCTCGATTACTTCAACGTGCAGGTGCGCGACTCGAAAGGCTACCGCGACGGCATTGACGCCGCTCTGCGCGCCGCCGAACTGCCGCCGAACACACAGGTCTACCTCGTCGGGATGCCCGAACACGATCAAAACGTGCCGCGCAA
>JAEVZT010000221.1 GCA_023392115.1 Chloroflexota bacterium | reverse complement strand
TCGCCGGACAGGAGGAAATTGACGACCAGCGAGTCGACAAGCGTTTCGACCGGCGCGCGGTTGTCCGTGAACAGGATGTCCATCCGGTTGACCGGCACAATCGACGTCGCCGCCAGCGTGAGCGTGTCGCGCAGCATCGGGTGAGCATTGGCGGGCAGGCTGGCGAGATTGAAGATCAAGTTGTCGGCGGTTGTCGGCTGGACGGTGGCGACGAGGATCGTGTTGAACGAGGAGGGCACGTCCATCGCGTGGACGCTTGGAAAGACGTGGAGCAGGGTGTTCGTCAGCGCGTCGATCAGGCGGCGATCGGTGTCGGTGCGCCCAACGTTGATCGCCACAACGCCGTCGTCCGTCAGACGAGCGCGAACTTCTTCAAAGAACTCGACGGTCGTCAACTCCCACGGGATATACGGTGGACGGTAGGCGTCGACGCCGATCACCGTGTAGCGCCGGTCGAGCTGGTTCAGGGCGTAGCGCCCGTCCTCGACGTGTACCGTCAGGCTTGGCATCGAGGCGGCGTTCATGTCGAAGTACCGCGCGCCCGCTTCGACGATCTTCGGGTCGATCTCGATCCCGTCCATGGGAATGTTTCCGTAGACATGGACGTATTGTCGGGCGATCGTCCCGGTGGCAAGCCCGACCAGCGCCATTGATTCGACGTCATTTGGCGTATAGGGCGGGTTGTTGAAATACGGCGCGCTCAGGAAGAAGTCCCACGTGCGTCCGTAGGCGTAAATGTCGGGATGCCACTGGCTGTGTATCCCTTGACCCTCGTTGAGATAGAGGTAGCGATAGCCGTTGTCGTCTTCCTGCACCTGAATGTAGTTGTACGAGCTTTCGTCTTCGTATAGGATGCGCGCGTTATCGGCTGCCGCGCGAAGCGGTCCGTTGAGGACGAGCAGCGACAGGATGGCGACGGCGACGGGCATCCACAGGAAGCGCAGCGCCCGCGCCTGTTCGTGCATCCATAAGCCGATGAAGCCGACGGCGTAGAGGATGGCGGCGAACAGCAGAAACGTCTGGAACGTGCCGAGTTCGGGGATCAGCAGCACGGTCGGCAAGAAAGTGCCGAGCAGGCTGCCGAGCGTGCTGATGGCATACATGCGTCCGGCAGTTTTGCCGCTGTCGCTAATATCCGTGAACGCCAGCCGGATGGCGAACGGCGACACCGTGCCGAGCAGTGTTATCGGGACGGCGAACAGGACGAGCACGGATACGAACGAGCCGATCACCAGCGCCGCGTCGAAGCCGACGAACGCCGTCGCCGCGACCGACAGCACCGGACGGGCGATCATCGGGATCAGTCCGCTGAGGAATGCGCCCCAGATCAAAATGCGGTAAAACGTCGTAAAGTGCGGCGACCGGTCTGCCCAGCGCCCGCCGATGAAGTAGCCGATGGTGAGGTAAAGCAGCATCAAGCCGATCACGTTCGCCCTGACAAGGTTGCTCGTCCCGAAAACGCTGCCGAGCACGCGCGACGCCAGCATCTCGACGGCGAGCGTGGTCATGCCGCTGACGAAAACGCTCAGGTAGAGGTAACGGTTGCTGTGCTTTTGACTGGTCGAGTCGACTGTGAAATCCCTTGAAACCAACGGAAGTCCCTATGCTCCTACGACGGGCACAAACCGGCGACGCGCCGGACATCGCACGAATTATACGCACGGTCTGGTCAGATAGTAACCCTGATCCGCTCGTGATCGGCGGGCTGCTTGCCGACGGCGGGCGCGCGACCATCGTCGCCATGTTTGACGGCATCGCTGCCGGGTTTGTCGATGCGTTCCGTAGCGACTATGAGACACCGGCAGGGCGACAGCCTTACTTCTGGGAAATTGACCTGCTGGCGGTCGAGCCAGCCTTTCATGGGCGCGGGATCGGTGCTGCGCTGATCGCGGCGGCGCGTGATATGGGACACGCGGCGGGAACGCCATGTGCTCGCGCGCTGGTGCGTGTCGACAACGTCGGGGCTCAAATAGCCTTCAAACGTGTCGGATTCGTGCCGCAGCCAGAAGTGAACGGGCTTTACACCGCCGGCGGATCGCTTACCGGCAACCAGCCCGATCAGCCGGCGGGCTGTCGTATGATAGGCGTTGACACGCTCACCTACAGCGGCATCTGGCTTGAGGGGTTACTAACACGCGAGGCGTTCCGGTACGGACGGCACGCCGCAGGAGTGCGCGGCTTGGATACCGTTGGCGCGGTCATTCCGCGTGATGACACCGTGGCGACCGGTGCGGCTGCCTGCGAGGGCTATGATCATGTCGGCGATTTTCGGTGGTGGACTTACGCCTATACCAGCGGTTGAGCCAGCGCCGCCGTCAGATCATCACCGCGATGGATGACGACCGACGGGATTCTGCCGAGGCGCAGCATCGCGCGCGTGTCGTCGGCGCTCACCTTCCCGCCAAACGACGCCGGGTCGATGAGGACGCAGACCGGGCGGATGCCGCGCCGCGCGAGAATCTGCGCTTCGCCGATCCACGACGAGTCGAGCGACGACGTGACGATCACGAGCGTCGTCCCGCGCGTGAAGTACGGCGTTTCGAGCGTCAGCATTTGCGCGAGCGAGTAGTTCGACAGGCTGCGCGCGACGGCGAGCGTCTGCAAGATGTGCAGCATCTGGCGGTTGCCGCGTTCCGGCTGAAAGACCTCACGGTGTGGGGTATAAGCGGCGAAACCGAGCTGGCGTTCCTGCTCGATGAAGTGCTGTGCCAGCGACGCGGCGACGACAACCCCATATTCCTCCGTCGAGGGCGGAATGCCGGGACCCATCGGAATGACAGGACCCTTGCCGTCGATGCGGCGAAGGGCGGGGTCTTCGACAAGTGACGCGCGTGAAAAGTCGACAAACAGCCAGATATCGACCATTGGGTCGATCTCGAATTCCTTGATCATCAGGCGGTCGCGCCGGGCGGTGCTCGCCCAGTGGATACGGTTGAAGCTGTCGCCGGTGACGTATTCGCGCACGCCGGCTGCGTTGGTCGTGATGTTCTGCGCCCGCTGGCGCTGCGCTTCACCGCCGGAAAGCATGCCCATCGGCAGTTGGAACTTGGTGACAGGGATCGTCGCCGGGTAGACGATCACGCGCGACGTCGCGCCGAGCTTGCGCGGTGAGATGAACAAACCGAATGGGTCGCCGCTGAGGACGGTAATTGGTCCCAAGCGAAACTCGCCGCGCACAACACATGGCGTTTCGACGTACCAGCGGTACTTGCCACGCGGACCCAACGACGGGACGACGTGGCTGGCGCGGTGACCGGGAAGTTCCGATTCGTCGCGGACTTCAAGCCACAGCTTCGGCACGATCGACCGGTTCTGGACGATGAAGACTTCTTCTAGGTTGCGCCCGACTTGTGCCCGGCGCGCGCGCGGGCGCCTGCCGATGCTGATCCAGCGAACGGCGAACCACGCCCACAGCAGCGACACGATCAGCAGCGCGCCGAGCAGATAGGCGAGATTGAAGAAGAAGGCTCGACCCGTGAACAGTCCCGTCAGCAGCGTGACGATCAGCAGCAGGTAGACCGCGTTCCGGCGATTATGCATATACGTTATCGTGCCGCGATAGCGCCCGGAACCGGCGTCGTTGCCAGAATATCCTGTACGATCGTGCGCGATGAAATGTCACGGATACGCGCCGCGGGACCGACGATGACGCGGTGAGCGAGCGCAACCTCTGCCAGCGCCTTCACGTCGTCGGGGACGACGTAGTCGCGCCCTGCCATCGCCGCGCGCGCCTGTGCGCAGCGGAACAGCGCCAGCGATCCGCGCGGGCTGCTGCCGAGGTATACATCCGGGTGCTGGCGTGACGCGCCAACCAGATTGATGATGTACTGCTTGATGTCGTCGGCGACATAAACCTCGCGCACGGCGGCTTGAGCCGCCAGCAGTTCCTGAACCGTGACGACCTGAAACGTGTTTTGGAGCGGATGCTCGTACTGCTGCGCGCCGAGGATCGTGATCTCTTCGGCAGGGGTGGGATAACCAAGCTGGATACGGAGCAGGAAGCGGTCAAGCTGCGCTTCCGGCAGCGGAAACGTCCCTTCGTACTCGATCGGGTTCTGCGTCGCGAGGAGCAGGAATGGGTCGTCGAGCGGGTAGGTTGTCCCGTCAACGGTGATCTGGTGTTCTTCCATCGCTTCGAGGAGCGCCGCCTGAGTTTTGGGCGTGGCGCGGTTGATCTCGTCGGCGAGCACGATCTGCGCCATGATGGGTCCTGCGCGGAACTCGAACTCGCGCGTTTTCTGGTTGAACAGCGAAACCCCCGTCACATCGGAGGGGAGCATGTCGGGCGTGAACTGGATGCGGCTGAACGTGCAGCCGATCGACCGCGCCAGTGCCTTCGCCATCATCGTCTTGCCGACGCCGGGAATGTCCTCGATCAGGATATGACCCTGACTGAGCAGCCCCAGCACGGTCATCCGTACTTCATTGCGCTTGCCGACGATGACCTGACTGACGCTGTGCGTGATTCGCTCGGCGACCTGCTGAACGACATCGACTCGACTGCGCGGGCGGCTGCCACTGCTGTTGTTGTACACTTGTCGGGTTTCCTGTTCGGGCATAGAAAAAGCGTCAACCTCATTGTGAAAGCTTGTGTACCGGATCAGTGTAACATACGCTGTGACACATTTCGAGAGCTAGAGTATTGACGTCCGTTTCACTGCCAAGCCGCCCGAATGTCTCAACGTCGTCTACTTGCCGTTTGATACCTGTCGAGTATAATAAGGTTCAGGTAGATGCGTGCGCCACTCCTTTTAGTCATGCCTCTAAATCTTATCACCAACGAGTGTTTTGCGCTCGTCATCTGAGAGGAGCATCACGACATGGCGAAATCGCGGACTGAGTTGATGGTCGATCGTCTGCGTGATTTGCAAGCCACAACGCCGGAAATTGAAGCCTCTGCGGTGGTCAGCGTCGACGGGTTAGCGATGGCTTCGTCGCTGCCGCCGAACATTGAAGAAGACCGCGTGTCGGCGATGTCGGCGGCAATGCTGTCCCTTGGTGAGCGGATTGCCAACGAACTGCGGCGTGGTGACCTCGATCAGGTGTACATTCGCGGTGATGATGGACTGGTCGGGTTGATGGCTGTCGGCGAGGAAGCTGTCTTGACGACACTCGTGCGCGAAGGCGCGCGTCTTGGCTTGATTCTGCTCGACATGCGGCGGACAGCCGACGATCTCGAACGGCTCGTGTGAAGCCATAGCTCTACCTCAACAGCGCGTTTTACGGCGGGGAGTTGATCGGAAGTTCATTGATTCTCCCCGCCTCGTTTTTGTATTGTGTGAGAAAGCGAAGGATGAGCGCAAATCCGAAGTACATCTTCTGTACGGGTGGCGTGGTTAGCTCTGTCGGCAAGGGCGTGACCGCCGCCGCGATCGGACGCATTTTGAAGGCGCGCGGTCTGAAGGTCGCCATTCAGAAACTTGACCCCTATCTGAACGTCGATCCGGGGACGATGAGTCCATTCCAGCATGGTGAAGTCTTCGTCACCGCCGATGGGGCTGAAACTGACCTTGACCTCGGACACTACGAACGATTCATCGACGAAAACCTCAACCGCGCCTGCAATGTGACGGCGGGGCAGGTCTACAGCGAAGTGATTGAAAAAGAACGGCGCGGCGACTATCTCGGCGGGACAATACAGGTTGTGCCGCATATTACAAACGAGATTAAGCGCCGTATTATGCTCGTCGGCAAGGAGAACAACGCCGACGTCGTGATTGTCGAAGTGGGCGGCACGGTCGGCGACATCGAAGGGCTGCCGTTCCTCGAAGCCATCCGTCAGATGCGCAAGAGTGTTGGGCGCAACGATTCGCTTTACGTTCATGTGACCTTTCTGCCGTACATTGGCGCGACGAAGGAACTGAAAACCAAGCCAACGCAGCACAGCGTAAGCGAACTGCGCGGAATCGGCATCCAGCCGCAAGTGATCATCGCCCGTACCGATTATGACGTGGGCGGCGACGTAATCGACAAGATCGCGCTGTTCTGCGATGTCGAGCCGCGCGCGGTCATCCCACTCAAGACGGTTGACCTGCTGTACGATGTGCCGCTGATTCTCGAAGACCTCGGGCTTGGAGAGTTCATCGTTGATCACTTCAAGCTGCAAACGGAACCGCCGCAGCTCAACAGCTCGCGCAGCATGGTCTACCGCATGCACGCCGCCAGTGACGCGGTGCGCATTGGCATCGTCGGCAAATACGTCGAGCTTCACGACGCTTACATGAGCGTCAAAGAAGCCCTGTTTCATGCTGCCAGCGTCTGCGACCGCAAACTCGAAATCGAATGGATCGATTCCGGCGATCTGGAGAAGGATAAGAGTTGGGACGCGGTGCGTTCGGTCGATGGGATCGTCGTGCCGGGCGGCTTCGGCTATCGCGGCGTCGAGGGCAAGATTCTGGCGGCACGCTACGCGCGCGAGAACAAAGTCCCGTATCTCGGTCTGTGCCTCGGCATGCAGACGATGTGCATCGAGTTCGCGCGCAACGTGCTCGGGCTTGAGGACGCGAACAGCTCCGAATTCGAAGGCAACACCGAGAACCCGATCATCGATATGATGCTCGAACAGCGCAGCATCACCGACATGGGCGGGACGATGCGGTTAGGGCTGTACCCCTGCCATCTGCAAGACGGGTCAATCGCGCGGCGGGCTTACGGCGATGTGGCGGAAGTTGTCGAACGCCACCGCCACCGCTTCGAGTTCAACAATGACTATCGCGATCCGTTCCAGCAGAATGGGATGCGCTTCAGCGGACTCAGTCCGGACGCGGCGCTTGTCGAAATCGCCGAGCTTGCCGACCACCCGTTCATGCTCGGCAGCCAGTTTCACCCCGAATTCTTGAGCCGCCCGAACGCGCCGCACCCGCTGTTTCTCGAATTTGTCAAAACCGTGATCCGTGAGGGCAGGAATCGTCACAACGGCGCTGACGTGACCGCAAACGCGGAGAAGGAAGTGAAGGAATAACTCGATGTCTACTGCAAGCTTTATACAGGCAATACCCAAAGTCGAGCTAACCATCCATCTTGAAGGGGCGATGCACAAGCCGAGCTTGCTGGTCATTGCCGATCAGAACGATGTCGCCGAGTCGCTGAAGCACTTTAACGAGTGGGTTCGGCTGCTCAACACGCCGGACTACAAGCGTCTTTACGAGATTATCAAGGTGACGACCGGATGGGTTCAGCACGCCGACGACCTGAAGCGTCTCGCCTATGACCTCGGCACGTCACTGGCGAAGCAGAATGTGCGTTACGCCGAAGTCAGCGTCAACCCGGCGTTGTATTCCGAGTTGAACCTGACGGTCGAGAACTTTTTCGTTGCGCTCAATGATGGGCGCGAGCGCGCGAAGCGCGCATGGGGCATTGAAATGGCGTGGATTTTGAGCGTGCCGCGCGACGAGCCGCGCCGCGCCGACGATCTGGCGCGCTGGGTATCGTCGCCGGGGGCGAAGCGGGCGGGAATCGTCGCGCTCGGTCTGGAAGGGCGCGA
>JAEVZT010000105.1 GCA_023392115.1 Chloroflexota bacterium | reverse complement strand
GAAGCGGCGCAGCGGCAGGTTCGCCCGCGCCGTCAGCCTCGCGAATGGCACGCCGATCAGCGTCGAAGTGAGCGCGACCGCGATCATCAGGATCACGCTGTTGCCGACGACGCTCAGCGTTCGCGCGTCGAGCAGGTAGTCCAGCCCCGCCTCACCCGTGCCGAGCGCCCGGATGACGAGATACGCGATCGGCAGCAAGACGACGGCGACGATCGCCAGCGTCAGCAAGCGCAGCGGCGACGGCAGGCGCAAGCCCGCCGCTGTAGGGTCAAGCCGAAGCGCCGCCCCAAAACGGGCGGCGTTGCTTCGAACTGTCGTTGGCGTGATGTGCGTCAGCTGCATTCGTTATCCTGTTACGGGAGCGCGCCTGTATCGCGCAGAAGATCAAGTGTGGTTTGCAGGTCGCTCAAATCGCTCAAGTCGACGTCCGGCGTGGCGATCTGATCGAGCGGCGGCACGTCACCGGGCGGCTGAACGGCATCGATCAACGGGTACTCGCCGGTCTGTTCGGCGAAATAGTGCTGCGCCGACTCGCCGAGCAGGTACAGAATCAAGCGCTGCGCCAGCCCCGGCTGGTCGCTGCTGCTGACGACGCCCGCGCCCGCCACGTTGATCAGGTTGCCGACGTCACCGTCCTCAAAGAAGTGGATGGCGACCGGCGTGTCGGGCAGCTGCTGCTGGAACTGGAAGATGTAGTAGTGGTTGACAAGCCCGACCGGGAATTCACCGTCGATCACGGCTTGGACGATGGCGTTGTTGTTGTCGAAGGTCGGGTTATTGTTGGCGACCATGCCTTCGAGCCACGCGCGCGCCTGTTCTTCGCCGAGCAGCAGGCGGAGCGCGGTGACATGCGCCTGAAGCGAGGCGTTCGCCGGCGCCCAACCGACGCGTCCTGCCCATTCCGGCGCGGTCAGGTCGAGCAGCGACGCGGGCAGTTCGTCTTCGCTGATCAGCGTCGGGTTGTAGACGAGCACGCGCGCGCGACCGGACAAGCCAACCCACTGCCCGCCGCTCGACTGGTACGGCGACGCGACCCGTTCGAGGATGTCGGACGGCAGTGGATTCAGGCGTCCCGCCACGCCAAGCGCGCCGAGCGCCCCGGCGTCCTGAGCGATATAGACATCCGCCGGGCTGTTGTCACCTTCTTCGAGGATCGTCGCCGCCATTTCGGCGGTGCTGCCGTAGCGAACTTCAATCTGAACGCCGGTTTCTTCGCTGAACTGTTCGAGGATCGGGGCGATCAGGCTTTCGGAACGCCCGGAATAAACGGTCAGGGTTTCCGCGCCTTCCTGCGCGAAAGCAGGCACGGCGAGGATGGTTAAAACGACAACTACAATAAACAGAATACGCTTCGAGGTCATGCTCGCTGGCTCTCCGTCAAATTCCTGTAACAAGACAAGTGGTTCGGTGTCGAGCTTATTGTGCAGGGAGCGGCGGGAAATATCTACGCTTGTGGTAAATTTCCCAATTTGCAGTTTGTAGATGCGCGGTTAACGCTGCGTATAGTCCGAAGTTCCCCGCAGGTCGACGCCAGTTTGAGCTTGGTTAAATTTCGATCGCGTCGGATGTTTCGCTGCAACGTTCCCGCGCTGAATGCGTATAGATCAACAAGCCGAAAGACGGTGAAAGTCGCGTATTTACGCGATGCTGGCGTGGTACAATAAACAAAACTCTAACGACGAAGTGCGATTGAGGAGTGCCATGTCTGCATGGTGGGGAACGCGGAGCAACGTATCGCCGCGCCTGCGGCTCGAGGTTGAAGCGATGCGGGCAGCATTCGACAACACGTTCAAGCTGATCGTGCCGCCGAACGGACTGCTGTACTGGGAAGGGGATGTCGAGCTGAACTTGGCGCGGCTGCGCGAGCCGGTACACAGGTTGAAGATCCTCTACCCGCAGGATTACCCGAATCGCCCGGCGGAAGCCTATGTGCTGTCTCCGCGTATCTACAGCGAGAAACACCAGTACGAGGACGGGCAGCTGTGCCTGTTCAACCCGAAGGATGGCGAGCACTACGGCTGGAATCCCAGCCGCTCGACGGCAGTAACCGTCGCGGGCTGGGCGATTAAATTTCTGTACGCCTATTACACATGGCGGGCGACGAACGAATGGCCCGGCATTGAGGAGCGGGTCGATCCAAATACGCCGCTCCCGCCGCGGCCTCGGAGGTAAACGGAGCATGTTCAACCGGCGAGACGGACGCGGAGTCCCCAATCTTGTCGTCGCGCAGCGCGTGATCGACAAGATGGTGACCGCGGCGCAGTATCACATCGAAGATGAAACCGGCGAGGCGATGGTCGGCGTGGTTGTGCCCGGCAGACATACAGGCGGCATTCCGACGCTGTATGTCCTCGACACGATTTCCCCCGACGAAAGCGCTGTGCGCCAGTTTCATACCTTCCAGCAGGGGGATGAACGTCAGGACGAGCTGATCTGGTGGCTGCAAGAGAACTGGCGGCTTCAACGCGAGAAACGCTCGCTGCTCGACATCGTCCTGCCGCCGAAATGGGATGTGCCGCTGCGCTATCTCGGCGACTGGCACAAACAGCCCGGCTACATGATTCAGCCGAGCGGCGGCGACCTAATGACGGCGCTCGAATGGATTGACGACTCGGAGAACAACACCGATTTCCTGCTCGCGCCGATCGTCACGCTCGGACACCCGCACACGATCGGCACGTCCAGCGTGCTGACGAATTTCTTGATGGTCGCGCAGGATGGCGGGACGGCGATCCGCGTCGATTACTGGTACATCGACAACCGCTCGCAGATGTTCCTGCCGATCGCGCCGACCGTCTACCCGAACGAGCAGCTTCCGGCGCTGGCGCCGTACCCGTGGCATCTCGTCGACGAGGAGCGTTTCAGCCGCGAGAACCAGCTTCTACGCGAGGACGAGCTGTTCATCTCGCTGACGCTGTGGGATACGGATGACGAGCCGCCGCTGGAAATCTGCTTTCTGACGGCGCGCGCAAATGTCGACAAGATGCTGATCGTCGTCACGTCGTGGGATTACCCGAAGCGCGCGCCGAAAGTCCGCGTCGCGCCGTTCATTCATATGAAGGCGGGCGACGACATGTACAAGGTGTTTGAGCAAGCGTGGAAGTCTTCTCAGCCGGTCGACATCACGCTCGAATGGATGCCCGAACGGACTCTGCTCGACGTGATTCGCGCGGCGGAAGACAAGCTCGGCTTGAAGGCAAAAGATACAGGGTCGGAGAAGGAAACGTTATGAGCTGGGATCGCGTAGAGCGTCTGATCGGGTCTGACAACCTCGCGCGGCTGGCGCAGAAACGCGTCGGCGTCATCGGGCTGGGGTCGGGCGGTGGATTCGTCGCTCAAAGCCTCGCCATGAGCGGGGTCGGCAAGTTCGTCCTGATCGACGACGACGTGCTCGAAGCAGCGAATGTCACGCGCCACGTCGCCGATCACCGCTACGTTGGTCGTCCGAAGGTCGAGGCAGTGGCTGAACTGATCCGCGAGCGCAACCCGCAGGCGCAGGTCGAGGTGTTTCAGGGGCGCGTCGAGGCGCACATGGACGCGCTCGACGATCTCGATATGGTGATTGTTGGTGTCGACGGCGAAAACCCGAAGTACATCATCAACGACGCCTGCCTGCACCGCAATCTGACCGCCGTCTATGCCGGGGTCTATGAACGCGGCGAGGGCGGCGACGTGGTGATCATTCGCCCGTACAACGGTCCGTGTTACGCCTGTTGGGCGGCGGAACTGCGCGAGGAACTCGCCGCCGTCAAGAATGTCGGCGAGCAGGAACTTGATTATGGTATGATCGGTCCAGAAGGGACGCTTGAAGCAGAACCGGGACTGTGGCTGCACGTAACCCGGATCGCGTCGGTGCAAGCGGACATAGCCCTGAACGAACTCCTCAGCGGGACTGCGGTCTATCGAACCATGCCCGGCAACACGGTCATTCTGGCGAATACGGCGCTCGAAATCATCGACGGGCAGGTTAGCCTGCCGTACTCGGCGGTCTGGGCGACAATTGATCGCAACCCGGACTGCTTGGTCTGCGGTGACTATTTCCGCCGTCAGGAAGCGCTGTCCGCCGAGTCGGGCGACGTGTCGCTCGACGACCTGATGCAGGAGACCGGGCTGGTGATGGAAGATAAGAAGGAAGAAGAATCGTGACGGACGAGCAGAAAAACACGACGCCTACGGACGCAGATGCGCCGGAAACGACGGAGCAGAACAACACGCCCGTCGACGAGAACCAGTACAATGAACGGCTCGAACGCTTGGGCGGCGAGCCTGCCCCGGTGATCACGCCGGAGGAATTTGCTCGTTTGCAGCGCGCCGGTCAGGTTCACATTGACGCGCGCGGGCGCGTACGCACCACCCGGCGCAGCGATGCCGAAGCCGGGGTGTCGCTGCGGAAACGCCGGGCTTGGTATGCCTGAGCAGCCGTCGAACGACACGCTTGTCGCGGCGCTCAAGGAAGCCGGTCTGCTGAACGATCCGCGTGTTGAAGCGGCGTTCCGGCAGGTGCCGCGCCATCTGTTCTTGCCCGAATTCGACCCTGAGCAAATTTATGCCGACGAGTCGGTTGCGATCAAGCGGGACGCCGACGGTCTTGTGATCAGCTCGTCAAGCCAACCAAGCATGATGGCGATCATGCTCGACCAACTTCAGCTCGAAGAGGGCTGCAACGTGCTTGAAATCGGCGCGGGGACCGGTTACAACGCCGCCATCATGCAGGCGATCGTCGGTGCGACGGGCAAGGTGACAACCATCGAGCTTGATCAGGACGTCGCGCAGGCGGCGCAGGATCATCTGCGCGATGCCAAAATGAGTCAGGTGATGGTCGTTCAAGGCGATGGCGCGCTCGGTTACGCGCCGCGCGCCGCTTACGATCGCGTGATCGCGACGGTCGGCGTGTGGGACATCCCGAAGATGTGGGCGCGGCAGGTCAAACCGGACGGCGTGCTCGTCGCGCCAATCTGGCTGGAAATTCTACAGGTCAGCGCCGCGTTCAGACATCGCCCTGACGGCACGATGTACAGCGAGCGTAACCAGTTATGTGGATTTGTCATGCTGCGCGGCGGCGCGGCGGGTCCGGAAATGCACGTGCGCGTGGGAAGCTCGGCGCTCATGCTGGCGTCGAGCGAAGCCAACAGGCTTGACAGCGCGGCGCTCCATCTGCTGCTCTCGTACGATGCCGAAGATCAGCGGTTGAGCATGCCTCTGTCACTGCGCGACTTCTGGAAGAGTTTCATCCCCTACCTGATGCTGTATACGCCTGAAGGCTTCGTGCTCGCCAATTACTGGACGACAGATGATCAGAAGCCGTACGGCATTGAAGGCGGTGGACTGGGATTGTTCGCACAGGGGAGCGCCTGCTTCGTGCCCGTCGCCGGGGAAGGAGCGGCGCGCTGCTTCGGCAGCTCAGATGCCTTTCTCGCCGTCGAGGACGCGCTTCATGCATGGAAAGCCGCTGGACGTCCCGACAGCAGCCAGCTTCGCCTGCGCCTGATTCCAGCCACGCGTGGCGCGCCGGAGATCACGGGCGGCAAACTGTACCGACGACGCGACCATTACTTACACGCATGGCTGGAGGGCATAACCGGATGAACGAAGGACCCACGCTCGTCATCGGCTCAATGGGGATCGCGGTCAAGGCACATGTCGCCGATCCACTGCACTGGGGAACCATCAACCTCGGCGAAATTCACAACATGATCGGCGGCAACGCGCGCAACATTGCCGAAAATCTCGCCCGCCTCGACGTTGATGTGCGCCTACTTTCCGCCGTCGGCAGGGACGGTCCTGCCCGCCGCGTGCTGCGCTGGACGCGCAAAGTCGGCGTGAACTGCCGCCATGTGCGCGTAGTGGACGACGCGCGAACTGCAAATTTCGTCTCGCTGGTCGACGAGAACGGCGAACCGACGGTGTCGATCCACGATTTCGCCGTCATGGAGCACGTCGACTCGAACTACCTGTGGAAGCACGAGCCGCTGTTCGAGAATGCCGCGATGCTCGTCATCGACAGCACGCTGTCTGACGAGGCGCTGGCGACCGTGTTTGAAATCGCCGATCGCTACCATGTGCGAGTGTGCGCCGACCCGACCGCGCCCGCGCTCGCCGGACGTCTGCGCCCCTACCTGCCGCACATATATCTCGTCACGCCGAACGCCGCCGAAACCGCGATCCTGTGCGATCTCGGTGAGCCCGTGCGCGAGCGCGATGTCGCCATCGACTCGGCACGCAAGCTGGTATCGATGGGGGCGATGATCGCCGTCGTCACGCTCGGCGACATGGGCGTCGCTTATGCCGATGGCAGCGGCAGCGGATTCATTCGCGCCGTACGCGCGCAGCCCCTCGATCCGACCGGGGCTGGCGACGCCTTCATGGGCGCGGTGATCTTCGGCTTGCTCAACGGCGTCGAGGTCGACGAGGCGATGCGTCTGGGGATGACTGCGGCGTCGCTGACGCTGCAAAGCCGCGAAACCGTCCTGCCGGAACTCTCGCAGGAACTCCTGTACGACAAACTGGTTGTATAGCGCGGCGGCAGTCTGTCTGCTGCCGCCGCTTTCCACGTTCGAGCCTTATTCGGCTAAGACGTACCCTTCGCCCGTCCACTCATAGAGCGCTTCGGGCGTCCTGCCGCAGTGGAGCGGCGAGCCTTCTTCGCCGCCGTTGCTTGGAATGAAGACGCTGCCGTCCTCGCCAATCTCCCAGTCGAGCGCCGCGCCCGGATAGCACCAATCGTCAAAGGCGACGCGCAGCTCGACCGAAGGAACGCGCCCGTCCCACGTCAGCACAGCCAGCTCTTTCGCTTCGCCTGTACCCGTTGCCGAACGGAGCGTGACGAACGTCAGCGGCGTTCCGTCTGCCTCGACCACTTGCACATCAGGCTGTGGGAAGTAGATCAGCGCGTCGGCGGCGGTTTCGGCGCTCAACGTGTTCGTTTCGATCATAGCGTAGGTCAAATGATCGCCGCTCTGGTCGGTGACGAAATTAGTGACCGGCGCGATTACCTGCCCCTGCCAGCCGTCCTCGCC
>JAEVZT010000079.1 GCA_023392115.1 Chloroflexota bacterium | reverse complement strand
CATTAACCCCCCGCGCGCTGACTCAAATGCCTGCTCGCCCTGATTGTCCAGCTCGTAGACCAGCACCCCTTCGTCGACGAATTCGTCTGCCACCTGAATCGACTCTTGGAGCAGCCCGCCGGTATTATTGCGCAAATCAAGCACTAACGCGGTAATTTCGGCGTCGCGCAGGTCAGCCACCGCCGTCTCAAGCTCCTGCGGCGTGCGCGCCGTGAAGCGCATGATGTGGACATAACCGATCGACTCGTCTTCCGCCAGCACACGCCATATCACCGACGGCACGTTGATCACGTCGAACGCGATGAACTCCGTGAGTTCGGCGTCCTTCGCCGGCTGATATACCGTCAGCTCAACGCCGCTGCCCGCTTTGACCTCGCCGCGCAGCATCTGGTCGATCGCGTCGAGTGTCAGCGACGGATCGAGTGGAGTGCCGTTGATCGCCCGTAGAATGTCGCCCGTTTCGATGCCAACCTCCGCCGCGGGGCTGTCCTCGAACGGATACAACGCGACGTCACCCGTCTCGTTCCGCTGTACCTGCACGCCGATCCCGCCGTAGGTTCCGGCGAGTACGTCCGACTCGCTCGCGGCAACCGGCGGATCAATGAAGAAGGTGTAGCGGTCATTGAGCGAACCCAGCAGCCCGCGAATCGCCGCGTACTGGCGCTGCGTGTAATCCGGCTGATCGCGCAGGTAGTTGCGATCGAGCAGCGACTGCACCTCGTCCAGCAGCGGATAACCTTGCGCTGACGACGAAGACGCCCTGACGACCGGCGACGGATCGACCAGTTCGCGGAACAAGAAACCCGCGGCAAAGACGATCGTTAGTCCCAAACCAATCGCGATGCCAAGCAAGAGCGAGCGGCTGACGTCTTTTGAGTTGTGCGAAGGTTTGTGCATCACATTTAGATTCACGTTTATGATTAGGCAAAGGTAGATTTTAACATTTCTCTTGGTAAAGCCCAAGGTGGATTCGATGGTTGGTCAACCACAGATAGAGGGCAAACAGCCTGCACCGATGGTGCTCGTCGCCGACGACGAGGTGAACACCACGATTATGCTTCAGCATATCTTCGAGCGCGAAGGTTACCGGGTCAAGACGGTGACGAACGGCATTGCCGCGTTGGAAACCGCCAAGCGCATCGTGCCAGACCTGATCCTGCTCGACATTCTCATGCCCGGAATGAACGGCTTCGATGTTCTGCGCCTGCTGCGCGAAGACCCTGAAACGGTCAACATCCCGACGATCATGGTGACGGCGAACGCGCGCGAGCCAGCGGACGTTGCGCGCGGTCTGAAGCTCGGCGCTGACGATTACCTCTACAAGCCGTTCGCGCCGCAGGAACTCTTGGCGCGCGCGCAGAGCAAGATCAAAGCGCGCCAGCTCGAAGAAGCGCTCCACCGGCGGACGCAGCAGCTCGAAGCCCTGCTTCGCGTCAGCGAGAAGCTCAACCAGTCACTCGCCGTGCGTGACCTGCTCGACCTAATCCTCGAACTTGTTCACGAGCTGCTCCCCGCCGATGTCGCCGTCATCGATCTGCTGGCGCAGGACTGCTCGATCGTCGAGCGCCATGTGCGCGATAAAGCCGGTTCAGGCGACGCCGAGTCAATCGACCATGAGGCGATCGTCGCCCGCGCCATTCGTTCGGATCACGCTATTCAATGGGCGGGCGACACGACCAACCCGTATCGCAATGGCATGGCGCTGACGCTCCAGCACGCTAGCGAGCGGATCGCCGTGTTGAGCCTGCTCAGCAAAGCCGAACCGTATGAGGATCAGCAGCTTCCGCTGTTCGAAGGGATCGGCAGGCAGGCATCGCTGGCATTACGCAACGCGCAGCTTTACGCGCTGCAAGCCGACAACGCCATGCGGCTTGAGGAAATGGTCAAAGAGCGCACGAAGGAGCTTGAATCGGCGCACAAGCTGTTGATCCGCTCGGAAAAGCTGGCATCGATTGGGCGGTTGGGCGCGAGCATCGCCCATGAAATCCGCAACCCACTCATGCCGATCGGGCTGTTCCTCGAGGACTTGGAAACCGACCTCGCCCGCAACCGCGTCCAGCTCGACCCCAAAGAAGTGCGCATGATTCGCGAAAACGTCGAACGGATCGAGCGTATTGTCCGCAGTCTGCTTGAGTTCGCACGCGACAGCGGTCCCGATCTCCACCCGCTCGACGTTACACAACTGCTTGAGGGCATCATCAAGCTTAACCGCAAGTTCTTCGAGCACGAGCGAGTGACTGTCAAAGAGAGCCTGCCGCCGCTGCCGCCAGTCCTCGGCAGCAAGGATCAGCTTGAAGCCGTGTTCATGAATCTCGCGCTCAACGCAGAAGCCGCCATGGATGACGGCGGGACGCTGACGATCAACGCACGTCAGGAGAGCGGGCAGATCGTGATCGACTTCATTGATACCGGCTGCGGCATTCCGCCAGACGAGATCGACCGGATTTTCGATCCGTTCTATTCGACAAAACCACAGGGGACAGGACTGGGGTTGTTCCTCAGTTTCGGCATCATCGAGGGGCATCACGGCTCCATCAGCGTGAAAAGCACCGTCGGCGTAGGCACACACTTCACCCTGCGCCTGCCGATTTACACGCCACAATAAAAGAAGTGCTGAGTACCAAGTACTGAGTGCTGAGAAAAGCCGAGTGCTGAATACGGAGGAACAGGTGATATTCCTCCTCAGTACTCAGCACTCAGCACTCGGTACTTCTTTTGCCTTACTGCGGCTGCCAGCCGGAACTGAACTCGGCGGCGTTGAGATCACCGTCCGCGAATGCCTGCGCGATCTCGCGCGGGACGGCGACCGTCAACATCGGCGCGTTCGTCTCGCAGTTGACCATGCTCGCGCCGATCGCCTCAATGCCGTCGCCGAGATCGCCAGCCTGTTCGGCAATCGCGCCCATGACCTGAGGCAGCAGCGCGCGCATTTCGCGTCCCGGGGCGGCGCAGACGTTCGCCATCACCGTGCTGCCGAGCGAGGTTGTCACTTCCTCAATGCCGCCTTCAGGCACTGAAAAATCCGACAGCGCCGCGTACAGCGAATCGAAATCGCTCGTCGTCGCCACGCTGGTGGTCACCTCGAGCGTCACAACCGCGTCAACTTCCTCTGTTGCCGCCGCATCGACGTCGTCTGCTGCTTCAGTCTCCGCGACTTCAACCACCGCGACCTGCGTCATTTGTTCGGCGGTTGGCGTCGGTTCAGCTTCTTCTTCCGCTGCGGCTTCGGTCGCGGATTCAGTCGCGTCCGCGTCGCCTGCCGCTTCTGCTGCGTCTTCCGTTGCTACTTCCGCTGCTTCATCCGTGGCAGCGGCGAGCGGAATTTCCGGTTCATCGGTCGCCATGGCGACGGCAGCGGCGGTCGACGTCTGGTCGAGGTTGGGGTCGACTCCCTGCTGCGTCTGATTGAGCACGAGCGCCAACAGGGCGATTATTGCGATCAGCAGGAGAGCCGCCGCGATCAACGGCAGCGGGCTGCGCCGTGAGGCGGGCTCGGCTGTTTCAGGCGCAGCTGTATCGGTCAGAGCAACCGGATTCGGTTTAGTGTCGAAATCTGGTTCTTCCAGCTCCGTTTCGGGAAGGCTGGGCGGTGGTGCAGCGGGAGGGATGGGCACGCCAGTCGCGCCTAAAGGTCGTGCGGGGAGGCGGTCGCGCAGCGTTGACAGCAGTTCGGACGCGCCCGGATAGTCGGGGTTGATGCGCACAACCTGCTCCAGCGCGTCGCGTGCCTGTTCAGGATCGCTGACGGCGTGACTATAGATCCACCACGCGTCGGCGTTATTGCGCTCCACCGCAAGGATGGGTTCAAGTATTTGCCGCGCAGACTCAAGGTCGCCCGCCTCGACGGCGTCAAAGGCGCGCGCTAAAGCCCCTCTCGTTTCTTCACTCATCCCACACCACCTCCGCGAGTACAAGCAGCCTGTTAGCAGTTTACAACCTGAGAGGCGTCGGCGCAACGTAAGGAAATGGAAAATAAAACGACCCACTCGTCTGAGTGGGTCGTCTGAATGCCCCGGAGAGGACTCGAACCTCCACGTCCAAAGGACACAGGCCCTCAACCTGCCGCGTATGCCATTCCGCCACCGGGGCGGGAACACGAGTGGAATTATACTCTTTCCGATGGGAGTGTCAATCCTTTTCTTTCGCTCCACGCGTGTCACTGTTAGAGGCATTTGTCCCCTTGAGAACGAGCCCCATTAATATCTGCCCTTTAACGCGGACTGCAATTTAGGTACACTTTGCCGGTGAAGTCTACGCTCAGATACTGTCTGTATAAGGATCCTTGAATGCGAATCGCTCTTGATGCGATGGGCAGCGACAACGCACCCGCGCCAGATGTCGCCGGAGCTGTGCTGGCGGCGCGCGAATGGGGAGACACGATCTACCTCGTCGGCGATGAGTCGCGGGTAAAAGCCGAACTCGCCCGGCACGCGACGGCAGGGTTGAACCTCGAAGTCGTCCACGCCAGTCAAACAGTGACAATGGAAGATAAACCCGGCAGCGTCGGCAAGTCCAAGCCGGATTCGTCGATGCACGTCGGCATGGGGCTTGTCAAGGACGGCACAGCCGACGCCTTTATCACAGCGGGCAACACAGGCGCGGCGTTGAGCATCGCCACGCTCTACACCTTACGTCGCATCGAAGGCGTCAAGCGCCCTGCCCTGACGGGCATCCTGCGCTTCGCCGGAGCGAATCTGATCATGCTCGATGTCGGCGCGAACGCCGACTCGAAAGCCGAATGGCTGGCGCAGTTCGCGCTGATGGGCAAGCTCTACGCGCAGCACACGCTGAACGTCGACGAACCGCGCGTCGCGCTGCTCGCCAACGGCGAAGAAGAAGGCAAAGGCAACGCGCTGATCCACGAGGCGGGCGCGTTGATCCGCGAGCTGCCGCTGCGTTTCATCGGCAACATCGAGCCGAAAGATGTGCTCAAGGGCGAAGCGGATGTCGTCGTCATGGACGGTTTCGTCGGCAACATTTTCCTCAAATCGCTCGAAGCGGCGACGAGCGCGATGGCGAAAATGATCCGCGAGGAATTGATGCGGACGACGCGCACGAAAATCGGCGGCGCGCTGGCGCGTCCCGCGTTTGGTCGCGTGGCAAAGGCAATTGATCCGTTTGAAGTCGGCGGCGCGCCACTCTTGGGCGTGAATGGTGTTGTCATTATTGGTCATGGTCGGTCGAACGACACAGCCGTCAAGAATGCCATCGGACAGGCGCGAAAAGCCGTCTCGGGCAGGGTCATCGAGTCGATTGCCACCGGGCTAAAAACCTATTCACTAGCGTAAAGACGTTTGAGAGGAGGAAAGCGGCATCACTGGACGCCGCTTGAATGAAACATGGAACTGCTGCGTAATGGTCGTCCACGCGTTGTCGTTACGGGTTTGGGAGCGGTCACCGCGCTTGGCGGCGTGAAGACCCTATGGGACAGCCTTAAGGCAGGGAAATCCGGCATCCGGCAAATCGAAACGATCCCTGTCGAGCATGTGCCGGTGCGGATCGCCGGTGAGGTGCGCGGTTTTGACCCGACGCAGTACATCGAGCATAAGGAAGCTCGGCGCATGGGGCGCGCGTCGCATTTTGCCGTCGCCGCCGCGTCGATGGCGATTGAGGACGCCGGTCTGACGCCGGCGATGATCGAGGAAGAAGGCGATCGGGTTGGGACGGTGATCGGCACGACGCTCGGCTCGCACGAGATGGCGGAGCAGAGCGAGTACAAGTACAAGACGTCAGGATACCGCAAGCCGAACCCGCTCACGCTGATCAACTCGCTGCCGAATATGCC
>JAEVZT010000063.1 GCA_023392115.1 Chloroflexota bacterium | reverse complement strand
TCCGGCTGGCGGTCTTTGACGTCGAGCAGCGACAGAACGCCTGCCGCGACGCCTTCCGCGCCGTTGTACGTCCACTGCGTCGCCGCCATGCTCCAGACCTTGCCCGGCGCGGCGATTAGGTCGCCGGTGAACGCGACGCGCGTGTCGTCGATGTCGACAAACAGACTGAGCGAGCCGACCGTGTGACCGGGCGTCGGCACGACTGTGAAGCGAAGGTCGGCAAAGGTGTAGACGGCATAATCTTCGAGCGTGCCGGTAATGGCGATAGGCTCAAGCAGCGAGAAGCGATCCTGACGGAGATTGTAGTTGTTAGCGACCGCGCGTCCCTGCCAGTGGGCATCCACCGCCTGAAACAAGTCCTGCTCACTGTGCGGGACGAAGATCGGGATGCCCGCGTCGACCGCCCGCTGCAAGCCCTGACCCTGATCGCGGTGATGGTGGGTCATCAGCACGGCGCTGACATGTTCAACGCCGATATCACTCAAGTGTGAAAGAACGTCGCCGCTGCCAAAGTCGATGAGAACGGCGGCAGCGCCGGAACGCACGACATAGACATTGCACGTATCTTTGAACCGATAGACATGGTCGAGAATCTGCTCCATTGAAGCGTCAGCGCCCCCCTTCAGCAGTGCGAGCAGCATCAATTCGTCTAAATGTTCAACAGCAATCGATTGCATAATGTTGACGACCTAATCTTACCATTTATTACGTCCACGTGCGTGTTCAATTTGTCGTTAATTTCCTATGCTGAACGTTCTCTTGATTGGTTTTCCCAAGTCCGCGCTTATAATGAGCACAGATCAAGCAGTTGACGAGGAAAGGCGGATGACCACCGCCAATGGAAATCACTCACAAACCTATCTTCCGCTCTCCTTACTCGGCGGCTTAAGCCGTCAGGCGCGCGAAAACCTACTGGCAAACGGGATCACCTCACTGCACCAAATCGCCGCCATGCAGCCCGACGATCTCCAGCGGTTCAAAGGGATCAAGACCACGGCGTATGCGATTCACGCCAATGCCCGCGCCTACGTCGAAGGTCGCCCGGTCTGGTTTGACCGCCTGCCGCCGGAATGCTTACAGCACGGGTTGATGTTCGATCTTGAAACCGATCCGTTCACGCAGAAGCCGTGGTCGTGGGGTTGGTGCGACACTGACGGCTGCGCGCAGGTGATCATCACGGCGCGGCGCGAGGAAAGCGTGCCGCTGCCCGACGGCAGGACGATTTACACCGTGCGCGACACCGACGCTGCATGGCGGTTGTTCGTCGAGTTGAATCCGCATGCCGCGGATCACGTCTATCATTGGACGGGTTTTGACGCGGGAGTCATGCGCGCCACCGCGCCCGAGGATGTCCGTCTCCGGCTCGACGCGCGCATGGTTGATCTGCATCGCATCTACAAGAACTGCGTCCGCTTCCCGGTCAACAGCGCGTCGCTCAAGGTCGTCGCGCGCTATCTCGACTTTGAATGGGCGGAATACGACGCGTGGGATGCCGCTTGGAATGACTACCGCGCGTGGCTGGCGGGCGGCGACTCCGCCGCGCTCAGCCGCGCCTGCAACTATCAAGCGGCAGATGTGCAGGCGCTGGCTGTCGTCTGGAACTGGCTGCGCGCGAACTGTGATTAGCCGCTAAATCGGCTTCAGCCCCGCTTCAATGCGTTCGCGGTGTGGTTCGAGGAACGGCGGCAGCGCCAGCCGCTCGCCAAGCTGGTCGAGCGGTTCGTCGGCGTCGAAGCCGGGACCGTCGGTCGCCAGCTCAAACAGGATGCCGCGCGAAATGCGGAAGTAGACCGACTGGAAGTAGAAGCGGTCGACAATGCCTGAATTTGCCACGCCAAGCCGCGTCAAATGATCGAGCCATGCGGCTTGTTCTTCGCCGTCGCGCAGGCGAAAGGCGACGTGATGCACTCCACCGCGCCCAAGATGTGCCGGCGGTGCCTGCTTCTGCTCGACGACGAAAACTTCCTTACCGGGACCGCCGCCATCCATCGCGTAGCGGTAGACCGTGTCATTCGGATTTTCAAGCCACGGCTGCTGGTCAACCAATTCGAAGTTCACAAGGCGCGTCAGCACCGGCTCAATCTGGCGCAGGTCGCCGATTGAGAGCATGATGCCATAGAAACCGCGTATCGCGTGTTCAAGCGGAATATCCGTCTTGTCCCACAATTCACCCTCGATCGCCGCCCCCTGATCGTCAACCAGCATCAACCGCTGCCCTTCAGGGTCTTCAAAGCGCAGCACATCGCGTCCGGCGAAACGCTCGATGGCGCTGTGCTGTACCTGCTGCGAATCGAACCGCGCGCTCCAGTAATCGAGCGCCGCCCGCCCGTTGACGCGGAACAGGGTGCAGGAAATGCTGTCAACGCCGCGCCGGTTTTGCGCCGTTTGCGGCCAGTCGAAGAACGTCATATCCGTCCCCGGCGAGCCGAGTTTGTCGGCGTAAAACAGGTGATATGCGCTGACGTCATCCTGATTGACCGTTTTCTTGACGAGCCGCAGTCCGAGTACCTGCGTGTAGAAGTGCAGGTTGCCGCGCGCGTTCGCCGTGACGGCTGTCACATGATGCAAACCATGTAACTGCATGAGGGATGCCCTTTCGCTGATCGAGAATTACACATCAGTTTACAGTGATTAACCGGCTTTGCAACGGCGCGCTGGACGTGCGGTACTCACTTATAAACGTCAAGCTTGTCGACGGTGTTGATGCCGCGCGCTGGATTGCCCGCCACCACCGCGCCCGCCGGAACGTCTTTGGTTACAACCGCCCCCGCCCCGATCAGCGCACGCGCGCCGATGCGAACGCCGGGCAGCAGCACCACCCCCGCTCCGACGATCGCCCCCGCTTCAACATGCGCGCCGACGAGCCGGTCTTTGACCCCTTTGCTCAGCGGATAGCGCGCGTTGGTGACGATCACGCCGGGACCAAGCCAGCAGCCGTCTTCAAGAATGCTGTATTCGGGTACGAAAACGCGGCTGTGTAGACGAACGCCGCTGCCAATCGTGACGTGATGCTCGACGATGCTGTGCGTGCCGATACTCACGTCGTCACCAATCGTGTTGTCTTCGCGGATGACGACATGATGCCCGGTCTGCAAGCGCGCTCCGATCACGTTACCCGCGTAGATCACCGTGTGCGATCGAATCACGCAGCCGTCGCCAATTGCTAGCGCCAGTTCCCCCGGCTGCCTGCCACGCGGCGGCTTGCCGAGCAGCACGAAATCGTCGATTTCGGCGTTATCGGGCAGCGAAACGTTCGGGTAGATGTGGTTGAACATACGCGTTCACCTTTAACGAGCGGAGTCTTATGTTATTGTATTGAAAGTGCTGGATATATAGGAATTCAACATGAAGTTCCGGCTGACGGTTATCGTGCTGTTTATACTTATCCTGTACGGCGTTGCGAGTATCGACGCACGGATTGCCAGCATGGCAGGCTCTCCAGAGACACATCACCTTGTCTTCGACGCGCAACCCGGTCCCGATGTGCCCACGCTGCAAGAACTGAGCGCCGGTTTGTCCGACGATGACGCCATCCTCGAACGGGTTGCCGCTTACTACGACGAGAACAAGGAACGGCTGGCGCTGCTGTGGCGCGAGGATCACCCGCTGCGTCTCGCCGGTCTGTTCAGCATGTACATCACGCACATTAGCCTGCCCTACGGCGAAACCACATTCCCCGGCTCAATCGTCGAGTTCACGCAGCAGGAGCGCGCCCACTGCGGCACATACCTCGTCCCGCAGACACGGATCGCCGGAGCGCTCGGCTTGACCCACCGCGTGATCGAGTTCGTCGGCGAACACGCATGGCTCGAAGTCTACGTCGACGATCACTGGGAGTTATTCGACGCCACCACCAACACATGGATCAACCAGACCGGTCTCGACCTGCGCGAACAAGTCGCGCGCGAATACCGCTACTTCTACACGCCGATGCTCGATCGCGACCGACCGGACGCCCGCCTGCACATCGACGAAGGCTACAACATGCCCGCCCTGCGGCGGCTCATGCCGCTGATGGGCATCGACTATCATCCGGGGGGCGAGCTGCGCATCAGCACGCCGCGAGGCCCGCTGGCAGATCAGATTCCCGCGGACGCCTAGCCCATCACCTCGCTCAGGCTGTCGACCACGTACTGAAGCTGATCCCCGGTCATTTCCGGATAGATCGGCAGGCTGATGATCGTCTGCGCCGCCCGTTCGGCGTGCGGGAACGCCCCTTCGTCAACTCCCAGCGAGCGAAGCGCGGGCTGAAGATGCAGCGGGATTGGGTAGTGGATTCCCGCGCCGATCCCGCGCTCCTGAAGTCGCGCCAGAATCGCGTCGCGGTCGCCGGACACCGCGACGCAGTAGATGTGATAGACGTGTTCGGCGTCGCGCATCACCGCCGGCGGGCAGATGCCGTTTACTTCCGCCAGCGCCGAATCATAGAACGAGGCATGACGCCGCCGCGCGGCGTTCCAATCGTCGAGATGTGGCAGCTTCGCGCCAAGGATCGCCGCCTGCAACGCGTCGAGCCGTTCGCCGTAGCCGATCTCGGCGTGCTCATACTTGCTCGTGCGTCCATGATCGCGCAGCCGGGCGATCGCTTTAGCCAGCGCGGGATCATTGGTGCAGACCGCGCCCGCATCGCCATACGCGCCGAGATTCTTGCCGGGGAAGAAACTGAAACAGGCGGTTTCGCCCCACGCCCCGGCGCGCTTCCCCTGATACGTCGCGCCGTGCGCCTGCGCCGCGTCTTCGACGACCTTCAGCCCGTGCTTTTCGGCGATCGCCATGATCGCGTCCATCGGCGCGATCTGCCCGTAGAGGTGCACCG
>JAEVZT010000031.1 GCA_023392115.1 Chloroflexota bacterium | reverse complement strand
TCCCTGTATGGCTCACCCTGATCACCGCGCTGATCGTCGTCGCGCTGGTGATCGTCATCGGACAGCAGCTTGTCGCGCCCGATCTGCCGCTGATCACCGAAGCGGCTTTTTCGCACGAACGGATCACCCCGAACGCCGATGGCAGCGACGACATCGCCGTTTTCAACTATACGCTGACCGGCAACGCCACCATCTCGATCCTGCTTGAGGGCGAGAATGGCACAGCATATGCTTTCCGGCAGGATGAACCGCGCATCCCCGGCGACTACAGCGTCCAGTTCAGCGGCGTCGTCGATGGGTTCGTCCTCGACGGCGAGGATTTCGGCGATCAGCAGATCGTCCAGCGGCTGATCCCCGACGGGGCATATACATGGCGGCTGACCGCGACCGGCGAGGGAGGCGAAATCGCCGAGCAGACCGGGACGCTCGTCATCGCCGAGGGTGACGCGCCGCTGCCGCTGATGTCCGAGTTCACGGTTTTCCCGCAGACGTTTACGCCGAATCAAGACGGCATCAACGACCGGTCGCAGATCAACATCTTCCTCGAGAAAGAGGCGGACTTGACGGTCTATCTGCTTGATCCGGCTGGCGAGCGGCTGTACATTTCGGAGCGTTTCGAGGACGCGCGTCCCGGCGAACCCGGACGCCACCTGTACGATTACGAAGGCGGCGTCGATCAAGGGGCGAACCCGCCGCCCGACGGCACGTACCCGCTGGTCGCCCACGCGCAGGATGCGGTCGGGCAGCGCGTGGCGCGCGAATCGAAGCTGACGATCGTCGACGGCGGGAAGCCGCAGGCGCAGATCGTCGCGCAGGCGGTCGGCGTGTCGGTGATCTTCGAGCGCCAGCCTTATGACGGACGCTACATGACCTCGCGCTTTCAAGCGGGCGATCCGGTTGAGCCGCCGTCCGACATCCCGGCAGTCGACATGACGCGTCTGACCGTCCCGCTTGGCGACATGCTGGTTTTCAAGCTGACCGTCGAGAATTACAGCGACGTGCCGATCCGCACGACTGGACCTGCGCCGGGCACGGTTTACCAGTGGGAACAGCGCGCGCCGTCGCTCGGCTGGAACGACGAGTCGGGCGCGTGGCGCATCGGCATCGAGTGCCAGACGTCGGGCAGCAGCTATCCGTGGCGCTGGGCGCTCGGCAATGACGAGAATTTGACGCTCGTCACCGATCCCGACACCGGCAACACCTACCGCTACCTGATGCCGGGGCAGCGCAGTACGGTTTGGGGGGCTGTTCGCCTGACGCGCATCGAAAACCGCAACCCGCAAACCTGCTGGGCGGGCTTGATCCACGAAGATGTCGCCATCAGCCTGAGCAACCGCAACGTCGGACCGCGTGAAATCTATATAGCCGAGGCAGGAAGTTAAGGTTTGCGCCCGTCTGATCGCCTGTAAGATACGATCAAGAATGTGCAGGGGAAACCGGAGTGACCGCCATTAACCGCCACCACCTCTTGATCATCTGCCTGCTGCTGCTCGCGCTTTCCGCCTGCCGCCGCGCCAACTCCGTCGCGCCGACTGCCCAGCCGACGCTGACACCGACGCCGCGTTCGACGCCGCTGCCGCCCGTGCCGACGGCTGTCCCCGCCGGAGAAGAAGCGAACCCGCTGCGCGTCGCCTTCGTCGCGCGCGAGACTGTGCGCTCACAGCAGATCATGACCAATGCCGCCGCCGATCTCGAAGCGGAATTGAGCGCCGAAACGGGGCTTGCCGTGCAGGTCGACGTGCTCGACAGCGACCCCGAAGCGATCGCCGCGCTGTGCGACTCGGTCGAAGGGACGCTCACCGTCGCGTGGCTGAGCGGGCTGGCGTACTCGGCGGCACAGGCGCAGGGCTGCGGTGAAGCGGTGCTGCAAGTCGAGCGCGATTCAGGGGCGCTTGAAGAAGTGCTGATCATCGCCAGCCGCCAAAGCGAGATCGAGAGTCTCGGTGATCTGGCGGGGAAAACGTTCTGCCGCGTCCGTGTGACCGACGCTGCAAGCTGGCTCGTGCCGTCGCTGATGCTGCGCGCCGAGGGCGTATCAACCGCTGATCTCGGCGCGGTGGTCGATTATGAGGACACGCGCGCGCTTGTCAATGCCGTCGCTGAAGGCGACTGCGACGCGGCGGGCTTGACTCGATCCGATTATGAACAAGTCTCCAATAACAGCACCCGACGCGCTGTGACCGAACTCGAACCCAGTCTCGAAATTCCCGTCGCCGTGCTGACATATCCGCCCGATCTGCCGCTCGGCGCGAGCACGGCGCTGACCGACGCGCTGATCGCGCTCGGCAACGGCACGCGCGCTCGGCTGCTCGAACCGCTGCTCGATCAAGATGCGATCGTCGCCGCTGACGAAGATACATTTGACGATCTGCGCGCTTTCCTCGACCGCGCCGGGGTCGATCTGGCGCTGCTGGGCAGTTCATGACCGATCTCGCCGTCGTCGTCGTCACTTGGAACGTGCGCGATCTGGTGCTGGACGCGCTCGCCAGCCTGTACGCTGATCTCGAAAACAGCGGCTTGGCGGCGGAAGTCCACGTCGTCGACAGCGCTTCATCTGACGGCACGGTGGCGGCAATCGCGGCGGCGTTTCCACAGGTCAAACTTCACGTCAGCGAAACGAACCTCGGCTTTGGCGCGGCGAATAACGTCGCCATCCGCGCCGTCATGTCGCAGCCCGATCCGCCGCGCGCCGTATACCTACTCAATCCAGACACGATCACCCAGCCGGGCGCGACGCGCTCGCTCTACGACGCGCTGCTGGCGTCACCGCGCGCGGGATTGGTCGGCGCGCGCTTATCCTACGGCGACGGCAGCTTTCAGCACAGCGCGTTTCAGTTTCCCGATCTGCGCCAGATCTGGGTAGAATTCTTCCCGACGCCGGGGCGCTTCATCGAGGGGCGCTTCAACGGGCGCTATCCGCGCGCGCTGTACGAGCGTGGCGATCCGTTCCCTGTGGACTTTGTCCTCGGCGCGACGATGATGCTCCGCCGCGAGGTGATCGAAGCCACGGGCATGTTTGACGAAGGATTCTTCATGTACTGCGAGGAGATCGACTGGGCGTGGCGCATCCGTAAAGCGGGTTGGGACGTGCTGTGCGTCCCGTCGGCGCACGTCGTCCACCTCGGCGGGCAGAGCACCGGACAGGTGCGCCCGCAGAGCGTGATCAACCTTTGGACGAGCCGCCTGCGCCTGTACCGCAAGCACACGTCAGCGCTCAACGTACTCGCCGCGCGCCTGCTGATCGCGCTCGGCATGGGCTTGAAGGCGCGTTCGACACCCGATGCCTCCGAGCGCGAGGCGTATCGGCACGTGCAGCAGATGGCGTTAGGGCGGCGTTGATGCGTCTTGCCGCTGTCATCCTCACCTATAACGAAGCGGCGCACGTCGCCGCCTGCATCGAAACGCTGCGTTTCGCCGACGAGATCATCGTTTTCGACTCGTTCAGCACCGACAACACGGTCAAATTGGCGCAGGCGGCGGGCGCGCGCGTGATCCAGCACCATTTTGAAAACTACGCCAGCCAGCGCAACGCCGCGCTGCAAGCGGTTGTCGAATTGGCAGACTGGGTGCTGTTCGTCGACGCCGACGAGCGCGTGACGCCCGAACTGGCGGAAGAAGCGCGCGACATGATCGGCGTGCCGGGGTACTCGGCGTTCCGCATCCCGCGCGACAACTACATTTTTGGCAACCTGACGCGCTGGGCAGGCTGGTATCCCGACTACCAGACGCGCCTGCTCAAAGTTGGCGCTGTCCGCTATGACCCCGATCGGCAGGTACACGAGGTCATCATCCTCGAAGCGGGCGAGGAAGGGACGCTCCAGCACCCGTTCATCCACTACAACTACAGCAGTGCGCGCCAGTTTCACGACAAACAGGCGCGCTACACCGCCTACGATGCTCGGATGCTGTTTGAGGCGGGTATTCGCCCCAAGCCGCAGAACTACGTCTTGCAGCCGCTGCGTCAGTTCCGGTGGCGCTTTGTGACGCTCAAGGGGTACAAGGACGGTTTGCACGGGCTGCGCTTGAGTCTGCTCATGGCGTGGTACGAACTGCGCAAGTATTTTGAGCTGCGCCGCCTGTGGCGGGAAAAGGGAAGGGCGGGGTAAAGAAGCACCTGCTAATTCCCCTCACCCCCATCCCCGCTCCCCCGCAAG
>JAEVZT010000639.1 GCA_023392115.1 Chloroflexota bacterium | reverse complement strand
GTATCACGGCGGGCAGCGCGCCGGTGCCGGTCTGCCGCCGCACATCCGATAGGTAGCGCAGCGCCTCGTCGCTCGGCTGCTGCATGAGATAGGCTGCCGTCGCTGACGGCGAAACACTGACCGAGTTGTTCGTCTCGAGGAGCTCATCTTCTTCGCGTGCCGCGTGGCGCAGCGCTTCGAAAGAAAACGTGATCGTGGTATTCTGCCAGTGTCGTTTCGGCTGCTGCAGCAGCGACTCGGCGTTGTTCTTATACCCGATTGCATAGCGGATCGGCGCGTTCGGCACGTCCAAGCCAAGCGCCTCGGCTTCTTTCCCCAGCGCCGCCGCAAGAATGGGAAAACCAACGGTGTCGCTGTCGTCGCGCCCGAGACGACCGACCAGCTTCCACAACGCATTTTCGCCCCGCTTCACCCGCCGTTTGTCGCGCGGATGCGTGCCGACTTCCGTCAGCGCAATCACGGCTGCGAGCGTGGAAATGTATCGATCGTGATAATGGGTAAGCGGCGCTCCCCAGCTACCATCTTCTCGCTGATTTCGACGAAGCCACTCAATCGCTTCCTCGAATCCGTGACCCGGATAATACGCTGCGAGTCGGGCACCCCACGCAGTATCGTAGGCGGTGCCATCCGTGCGTCCCTGCCCTAGTTCCCCGAGCAGCTTCTGTATTTCTGCGACTACAAGGTCACGGCTTTCGAGTGCGATGTTTGATGTGATCACGACGTACTCCGGCGAGCGAGTCTTGTAAGACGCTTCATAGATTACACCATATTTCTGAACTTCGTAAGATACGAGCAATTCGTGTGCGATCGTCGTTGAAGCGTACATGCAACGTCGCTATACAAGTTTTATATTAAGGGAGAAGGTCTGTGTCGTGACTTAAGGTTGTCGGCATTTCAATTATCCGCGCTCAGCGCACCGCCTTCCCCCCTTACCATCCACCGGCATGTCTGGTATGTTCAAGGCAGTTGACTCGTGCCCCGGACAAGATCACGGATGAATACCTACGACGAGCAGGTCAAAGAACTGGACGATCAAATTGATGCCGCGTTCTGGACGAACCCGACCGGAGTCGAGGTGGCGTTCGATCCGCTCAAATTTCTGTACGTGCCCGATCACGTCATGACGTTCATCGCCGCCCAACTGGCGCGCAAAATCTACCGCTACCAGATCGACAACATCGCCACCAAACAGCAGATCACGCACGCCGTGATGATCACCATGGGCGGGATGCTGCCCGGCGTCCTGCTGCACGATCATCTCGCGTGGACGCTGAACAAGAACATCCCGCCGATCGCCTTCGGCACGATGGGTGTGCGCTACTACGCCGGACCGGGTCAACCGCTCGACGAGCCGCGCATCCTGCACGAGCTGTCGATCGACGTGCGCGAGCAGGTCGTTGGCGTCATCGAAGACCTTGTCGACCTCGGCGGGACAGCCCGCTTTGTCGCCCAGTACTTGAAGGAAGAACGCGGCGCGAGTGCCATCGTGCTGATCGCCCCCTATCTGAAATCAGCGATCAGCAGCGACGACATGCAGGTCATTTCCTACGGCAACGTGCCGAAAGACACGTGGATCATCATGCCGCGCGAGAAGATCGAAACGCTCGTCAAGCGCGTTCCGTTCTGGCGCGACAACGGCGCATCACTTCAGGCGTGCGAGGACAACCTGCTGCGAATTGGCTACCCGCGCTACATCCTCGACATCTATCTACGCGCGACCTACGAGCGCGGCTGATCCGCCCTAACTCTCGGCTTTGATCGCCATCAGGCGGTCGTATTCGTCGCTCTGCTTATAGAACTCGTCAAGCGGATAGCAGCCCGATACCATGCCGTTGCGAGGCGCCGTCGTGCAGTCACTGAAAGTGCGGCAGAATAATTTGCGCTGCATTGGACGCCCTTCGACCACGTCGCGCGGCAGTTCCGGGTAGGCGAGCATCATCCGCCCCAGCCCGACCGAGTCGACCATGCCGGTCCGGACGACCGCCTGCGCGACGTTCGGCAGCCATTCCTGTAAATACGAGTAGCCCGTGCCGACCAAGATCAAGTCGGGACGGTAGCGTTTCAACTCCGCGACCGCTTGAATCTGGCGCGCCACGCCAACGAGCGGATCTTCCGGCGGCTGATAGCCATCTGAAGGCGGGAACAATGCCGGGCGCTGGATATGCGGGTTGTAGTACGGACTTCCCGCCGACAGACAGACAAGCTGAATGCCGAGGCTCGCCAGCAGATCGAGGAACTGGCGCGGCTCGGTGAAATCAATCCCGGTGCCGCTCGCGTCCCCGCCAAAGGCGTAGCCGTAGCCACCGTTGACGTTTTCTGGCGTGCCAATGTGATCCTCACCCGGCTTGAACGGGATGAAGTCAAACGCGCTCAGGCGCACGCCGATCTCCAAACCGGGAACTTCCGCCCGAATCCCCTCGACGATTTCGCGCAGGAAGCGTGTGCGGTTTTCGAATGAGCCGCCGTAGCGCCCTTCACGCTGCCGCGCGCTCAGGAATTCGTGACCAAGATAGCCGTGGCAGTGCTTGATGTCGACGAAGGCGAATCCTGCTTGATAGGCGAGGCGCGCGGCGTTGACGAACTCGTCAATCAACTGCCGGATCTCGTCATCCGTCATGACCAGCCGGTTATCGTCGATCCCGAACTTGCGGTCGAGCAGCGGGTGGCGATAGAGGATGCGTGGCTCCAGCCGCTTCTTGTCGTTCGGACGGGCGAACCGCCCCGAATGTGTCAGCTGCAAGCCGACGTACAGGTCGTCTGTCCGCCCGATGTGCTGCTGGTGCGACTCGACCAGAAGCTGACGCAGCTCCGCCAGCGCGCCAATAGTGTGCGCGTTGATCATCAACTGGTTCGGGTTGGCGCGTCCGTCGTGACGCACCGCTACCGCTTCCCCACCCCAAATCAGCTTCGCGCCGCTCAAGCCGAAACGCTGCCAGCGGCGGCGTGTCAGGTCGGACGGAAAACCGTCTGGCGTTCCATCCCAGCCTTCCATCGGCAGGACGGCAAACCGATTGCCGATCGTCACGCCGTCAAATGTCAGCGGCTGAGCCAGCGGCGAGTGCGTTCCGTGCTCGACGTCGGCGTCAAACGGCAGATCGATGCCAAGTTTCGCCAGATATTCGCCAAACTGCGTTGCGTTTCTCAACTGGGCGACGCGCGTGTACTTCGCCATCTTCAACCCTCCTGCGCTTGATCGTTCAAGAGCGCCAGCGCCTTGCTGACCGCTTCGAGGAAGAAGTACTCACCCCACATCACGCTTTCGTCGACACCGAGTCCCTTGCGTTCGTGGTAGCTTCCGTGTTTGAGAATCCCTTCCCAACCGGGAGTCTCGACGGCGAGAAATTCGGGTTCGGTCAGCGTGGCGAGGATGCGTAGGGCGTAATCGCGGTACAGTTTGCGGCGCAACGGATCGCCGGTCAGCGTGGCAAGGTTGAGCATGCCACCGGCACTGATCGCCGCCGCCGAGCTTTCGTACGGTCGTGATGGATTCGGCTCGCGCCAGTCGTTCGGGGCAATACCGTGATCGGGCGTATTCTCAATGTAGTACTGAGCGCACGCTTCCGCGGTCTGCAAGAAGCGCGCATCCGACGTGAAACTATAAACTGTGCCGAAGCCGTACAGCGCCCACGCTAGACCGCGCGCCCACGACGAGTCATCGCGCCAGCCCTGATGCGTCGTCTGGCGCAGAAATTCACCGGTTTCGAGGTCGAACATCCCTTCGTGCGACGTGCTGCCGTCGCCACGCACGAGATAGCGCCGCGTCGTCAAGCAGTGGTCGAGCGCGACCCGATACAGCTTCTGATCGCCGGTTTGCTGCGCGGCGTAAAAGATGATGCCGACGTTCATCATGATGTCGATGAACAGGCTGTCGGGCGCGACGAACGAGCGCAGATAGCGC
>JAEVZT010000577.1 GCA_023392115.1 Chloroflexota bacterium | reverse complement strand
CATCGGCTACGTGCCGCAGTACGAGGACGTGAACTGGACGTTTCCCGTCACCGTGCGCGATGTCGTCATGATGGGCTGCGCGCGACGCATCGGCTGGTTTCGCGCTCCCCGGCGCGAACACTGGCAGCTTGTCGACGAGGTGCTGGCGCGCGTCGGCATGAGCGGCTTGAGCCGCCGGCAGGTGGGCGAGTTGAGCGGCGGACAGCGGCGGCGGGTGTTCATCGCGCGGGCGCTGGCGCAGCAGGCGGAACTGCTGATCCTCGACGAGCCGTTCAGCGGCGTTGATACCAGCGTCCAAGCCGACCTGATGGCGGTGCTCGAACGGCTGAACGCCGACGGCTTGACGATTCTCCTCTCGACCCACGACCTCGACCTCGCCTTCGGTCATTTCAGCAAAGTTATGGCGCTGCGCCGCCAGTTGATCGCTTATGGCGCGCCCGATCAGGTGTTCACGACCGACACGCTGACGCAGGTTTACGGGCGGCGCTTGATCACATGGCAGGACGGCGCGCAGGTCAGCGTCTTCGTCGACGATCACCACTGCGCTGACTGCTGACGCGGGACGGTTGAACAATTTCCAGCGCTTGTGATTAATATAATGGAGCAGACGGTTATCAGTTTACAGTTCACAGTTCGTGAATCAAGGTGCTTACCGTGAACTGTCAACTGTTTACTGTCAACTGATTGATAGTGAAAAGGGTACCGGTTGTGCAACGTGCCTTGATCGACGCGGCGGCTGTTCCCGTCTTGGGGCAAAGGGAAGGGCGAGAACTCGACCGCGCGCTTCCGGAGTGGGCGCGGCGCTCAAACCCGATCGTCCGCCGCCACCTCGGCGCGTACTGGAAAATGCTGACGCCGAACGTCGGTTTGATCGTTCGCCTGTTCCTGCTGCAAGTCGCGCTCGTCCTCGCGTCGATCGCGTTTCCGGCGCTGCTGACGATCCTCATGCCAACCGTGACCGTCTCATTGGTCTTGCTGCCGCTGGCGTTCGTGATGTACGCCCAACTGTTGATCCATGTTGGCGTGATGAGCGCCGACAGCGTCGTCGCCGAGCGCCGCAACGGCACGCTCGATCTCCTGCTGGTCATTCCGCGATCGCTGACGCACATCTTGTACGGCAAAGTGGCGGCGGCGGTCTGGCGGCAGGTCGAAAACCTCGGCATGCTCGCCCTCGGCGTCGTCCTCGTCAGCATTCCCGTGCTCATCATCCAGAACGACATCCTCTACTCGATTGCCGACAACCCGCTGCTGATGCGCGCCGGCGTGATCCTCGCGCTGGCGTCGTCGCTGCTGCGCCTGATCCTTGAGCCGATCATGATCGGCGCGATCGGCACGCTGGTCGGCGCGGCAATGCCGCTGCGCATCCCGGCGCTGGTAGCGACGCTGCTGACCGGCGTCGCCTACTTCGCGGCGATCAATCTGGTGCGCCTGCTGCCACTTGACCCGTTCACCCAACTGCTGATCGACACGGTGCTGCCGGTGGTGCTGCCAGTTGTCATCGCGCTCGCGTCTTTCCGCCTCGCCGCTCGCCTGCTGCGTCGCACCTAAAGCACCCGTTCATTAAGAATTCGTTGAGCGCTCCCTGCCAAACGTTCGCATCTTACAAACAATATTGGGTACAATGTGGGTGCATGTTTCGGCTTGCTCATGAGGAGTGGTTGATGAACGGAAAACGGTTGATGCTGCTGATGCTTGCGCTGGTCTTGTTCGTGGTCAGCGCTCCTATCGCCGCGCAAGACGGCGTGGCAGACGAAGCGAACCCCAATGCGCAAATTACGTTCCCGCTGCCGGTCTACGTCGTGCGCGGGGAGTTTGAGATTCGCGGTTCCGCAAACCTGCCGAATATGACGAACTTTTTCATTGAGTTCCGTCCGCTGAACGAGGACTTGACGCCGCCGGCAGGGCGCGAAGTCTGGTTCCCGGCAATTCTGCCTAGCTCGGCGGCGGTACAGGACGACATCCTCGGCGTGTGGGACACGACGCTCGTGCCTGACGGCATTTATGAGCTGCGGCTGACCGTCAACGTCAGTGGCGGCGGTGAGGCTGTTAACGACACCGTCTCGCCCATCCGCATTGAGAACACGCCGCCGCCTTGGGTCGAGATCGACGTAACTGTTGAACCAACTCAGGCGGTCATTCCGGCGACCGAAGTCCCGCTGCCGACAACGCCGCCGACTGAAGACCCGACGCCGCGCGCGACGGTGATCACGCCGGTCGGCAACGTCCGTCAGGGCGACGGCACGAATTACGGCATCATCACGTCGCTGACTGAAGGCACGTCCGTCGAGATCGTTGGCATCAGCAACACCGGCTCCGGCTGGTATCAGGTGCGCCTGCCCGATGGTCGCCTCGGTTGGATGGCGCCGAGCATCGTTTCGGTTTCCGGTCTTGTCAGCGGACTGCCGCGCGTCCAGCCGCCGCCTCCGCCCGCCACGCCGATCCCGACCGCCGTGCCGGCGACGCCGACTCCGGTGACTCAGGCGAATCTGGTGGCGGGGATCGTCGTGCTTGACCCGGCGCAGCCGACCTGCGCTCAGACGTTCAACGTGGGCTTCGACGTGGCGAACCTCGGCACGCAGGCGACGGCTGCCAGCGGCACCGTGTCGCTTGTCGACGTGCGCGCCGCCGACGGATCGACGCAAGGCACGACGATCGGCGGCTTCCCGGTCTTGCAGCCGGGCGAGACGTTCCGCGTCAACATGCCGCTGACGGTTAGCACGTGGTACAACGAGACGCACCGCATCCAGCTCGTCATCGACCCGTCGAACCAGATTCCCGAAACCAACCCGGATGACAACAGCCGCGTCGTCGAATATACGCTCCAAAAGGGAAGCTGCCCGTAAGGTATCACCCTACCCCCAACCCCTGTGCAACCTTCGGTTGCCGCGAATATCAGGGAGGGGGCGACACCTGCTGCGTCGCCCGACGCTCAAAGCGTCGGGCTAGAGAAAAAAGCCCCGTGAACGGGGGTGAACAGCCATGCAGCCGGAGGCTTGAGCCTCCGGCGGAACGGTCGCTCCCCTTCTCCCCACTTGTGTGGGT
>JAEVZT010000545.1 GCA_023392115.1 Chloroflexota bacterium | reverse complement strand
GCATGGCTCGCTGCTCCTGTTGACTTACAGTAAGCCGGGAAGCGGCTGCTGAACTGGATCGGGCGATGTCCGCCGCAGCTCACTTTCCCACCAGACGCGCAGATTGCCGCCATAGTTGACAACGTATTCGGTGATATCCTTGCCCTGCGGCAGCGATAGCCGTTGATGCTGCCTGCCGAGCAGTTCGCCGATCCCGTCCGCTGCTCGCTGCCCCGCCTCATCATTGTCAAAGCACGAATAAACGCGCCGCCCCAGCTTCATTAAGTCAAGCCAGCGCTTCGGCAGATAGTTTGTCGCGCTGCCCGACGTGACAACCACTACCCGATCGCCTAGTTCCTGCTGTGCCAGCAGCGCGTCGAACTCCCCTTCAACGATCAACACGTCGCAGCCTTCAAACAGCGCGTCGCCATTGTAGAGCGCACCCGCCTTGCTCCCGCGCGCGTAGAGATACTTGGGTAACGCCTGCCCGTCTGCCGACTGGTAGGGGGGGATTCCGGGCAGCGTGCGAATGTGGACTGCCCACAGCGCGCCGTCGACCATACAGGGAATGAGTATACCCGGCGCGATTGACACGCGCTGCCCGGTCTGCGAATCACGCAGGCGCGTGCGCCGCCAGTCGGGATTAAAGCCCAAACCAGCCCCGCGTATCGTGCGTCCGCTTAAGCCACGTTCGCGCAGCCAGCGCAGCGCCTGTTTCGCCTGAGGCGCGGCGGAAAACAGATAGGCGCTGGCACGGCGGCACTCGGCGCGCATAATGTCCTGCCACTCGGCGGGCGGCAGTTCGCTTGGGCTCGGCGAGAACTTCGGCAGTTTCGCGCTTTGCACAGGCGCAAAGTCTACGCCACCCGCCCGGGCTTCAAGCGACTGGATCGCCTCGATGAACGACAACCCCTGTTCGCGCTGGACGAAATCGACCTCGTCACCATGCTCGCCGGTTGCGAAGTCGATGTACACATCCTCGTTGACGGCGAAGCTCGGATGCCGGTCGTCTCGGTACGGCGACCGACCGTAAAGCCAGCGACCGGAACGGCGGAATCGACCGGGATAGCGTTCCATGAACAGATCGCGCAGATCGATCGCCTTCTTCAGGCTGTCCACTTTTTCGCGTAAAGAAGCCACGCTTCTTCGGGGCTGTGACATGCCGATGTCCTGTCCACTCAAATCTGGTACGCTTTGCGCAGCAACCGACGAGTCTGTGCAGCATGGATTTCGGCGGTTCTTCACTCAATTTTAGCACATATTTTCTAAATTGGGAAGCAGGAGGCATCCGGCGTTCCGCGTTCTGGCGGGGGCTGAACGCAGACGCTAAGATCGACAACTAGGCAGAAAGTTACGCTCAATGACGGTTTATCAAAGGACGTGAATGGGTGTCACCCCATAACCGACGCGACGACTGGATAGACGACGATGAATACCCCGACGCGCGCGATAACGCCGAGTTAGGCGACGAGGCGACGCCGGACAGCGATCCGCTGACGATTGGCTATGTCGGCGATCGCAGGCGACCATTCTGGACGCTTCGCCGGCTCATCGTGCTGGCAATCGTGCTGCTGATGATCGCCGCGCTGCTTCTGCCTGAGCTGCTGGCGCTGCTGCGCTAGGGCTTGTCGAAGACCGCCTTGACGAACGCGATCCGCCCCTCTTCGACGTTCCGCACCATATTCGTCAGCGCGGGCAGGAAATTGTCACCGAGAAGCAGATGCAAGCTGAGCGGCGGCGGCGTTGGCGAGGTCGCCACTTCAAGCCCCTTGCGAAAACCGATGAGCGCCGCAGCAGTTTGATCGAGCCACAGACGCTCGTGAAAACCAGAGGCGCTGATGATTTCGCGCATCGTTTCCGTCGGTAGCAGGAAACTCAAATCGGGCGTCCGCGCCCAGTGCGCGGGGAAGTGAATCGGCTGAACCCTGCCCGCCGTGATCTCGTGAAGGGCGAGGCGACCGCCGGGGCGCAAGACGCGGTAGATTTCGGCGTACAGCCGCGCTTTGTCGGCGATGTTCATCGAACTGTGCTGCGTCCAAACGACATCAAAGCTCGCGTCAGGGAACGGCATAGCGAGCGCGCTGCCGATTTCAAACTTCACTCGATCGTTTAAGCCCGCCTGCGACGTGAGCATCTCGCCGACGCGGCAGAATTCCTCAGTAACGTCGAGGACAGTCACGGAGCAGCCGAATTCCGCCGCCAGCGTTCTTGCCGGTCCCCCAACCCCACCGCCGACATCCAGCACGTTGTCGCTTGTGCCGATCGCGGCGAGTTCGGCGAGCGCGCGCGTCGTCTTGATGCCGCCGGCGTGAAACTGATCGACGGGCGCGAGATCGAGATGCGAGAGCCTGTCGATGTCCTTCCCCGCCGCACGCAACCCCTCGAGCATAACTTCGCCAAGCCCCTGACGACCATAGTGCTCGTTGACGAGCCGGTTATCCTGCGCTGCTGCCATCTTATTCCCCCCGGTCTACAGAGGTTGAATGTAACAAGACGAAGCCATCGCGCAAAGCGCCCGCGCCGCGATCGCAGTTGGTTAGCTGTCATGACGGCACATCAAGTCGACCATCGCATCGGTGATCGGCTGGTTCGAGCGGCTTTCGACGAACAGCCACTGTCCCGACGGATTGACCTCAAGGAAAACATAACGACCATCGGGCGTCAGGCGCATGTCGATAGCGCCGTAAACCAAGCCGAGCCGGCGCATGTACTGGCGTAACAGCGACTGAACTTCCTCAGGAATTTCGAACGCCTCCACGCGCGCGCTGTCCATTTCCATACGGTAATCGAACTGGTAGCCTGTCTCCTGCGAGTAAATGGCGACCGGGAAGATTTCATCGCCGACGACGGTAATACGCAGGTCGATGTGAGCCGGAATGTATTCCTGAAAGATTACCGGGGCGTAGCGGACATTGTCGAGCAGTTCGACTTCGTCGGCGCGTAACACACGCGTTTCGCGCCACGCTTCGATCGTGCCTGAAAACGCCTTATAGATTGTCCGCTCATGCCCGTAGGTGCTGACGAAGGCACGCGCGCGCGCGGGATCGTTGGTGATCAACGTCGTCGGAATTTCCAGCCCGATCGCCTGCGCGACCTTCAACTGGTGAACCTTGTGCGCGGCTTCGTCGTCGCGCGTCGGGTGGTTGATCCAGAAGGCGTCGGTGTTGAGCCACAGCCCTGAGATCGCGGCATGACACTCGGCGTATACAAACGACAGCGACGTTTGATCGCCGACGTCGGGATGGGGTTGGAAAGGCTGTGGGCGCCGCCACCACGCCACCCTGCACGCCGCCAAATCGATGGTGCCGAGCGTCGCCTGATAGCCGTCATCCGGCTGTTTGGTATAACGGATCGAGAGAGGAAGCTGCTGAGGGAATTCCGACAGGTCGAGGAGCTGGACGCGCGCGTTTCGGCGCTGCAGGCGATCGCGCACGACGATAGCATGTTCGTCGTTGAGTGACGAAATGATCAGGATCATGCGTGATTTTCCTTGAGTGTGTGTCGATCAGTCAGCCGGGGTCGAATGACCCTCCCGTTCGACCCCGGCGCGAGCTTCAGCTTACTGACCCCCTGACATCAGACGCTGGTACTCGGCGACGAGCGCTTGATACTGGGCGGCAAGCGCGTTGTATGCCTCTTGCAGCGACGCCAGTTCCTGTGCCCCCTGCTGCATCATCTGTTCGATCTGCGCCAGCTGCGCCGCTGCCTGCTGAATCGCCGCTTCATAGGCTTGGGCGGAGTTTGACGCCCCCGCGCCTTGTGCCCCGCTGTAGCCCTGCGCCCACGCCATCGAGTGATGGGGCGTCGACAGGACGAACGGCATGCCGCCCGGTCGGTTTATCGGTGGATTGACGAGGGGGTTGCGCGGGTCAAAGCCGCCCTGATCGCGCCCCGGCAGCTTGACATCTTCGAGCCGCTTGTCGAGCGCGGGCAATTTCACATCGTCGATCGCTTTCGCCTTGTCATCGCTGAACTTGAGCGTGACAGGACCCTCGTCAACCAGCTTCTTGACCCCACCGCCATCGTCGCTGAATTTGAGCGTCACCGGGTCGTCAAGTATTTTCTTCAACCCGCCGCCGCCATCATCACGGAACTTGAGTTTCACCGGATCGTCGAGAGTTTTCTTAATGCCGCCACCTTCGTCCACCGCCTTGAACTTTGTCACGCCCGTGCACATCGACACATTGAGCGCGCTCAGCACCGCAGCAATTGGGTTGGCGACGCCGTGCGCGCCGTCGGTTGTGCCCGCGAAATACAGCCCGACAACTTCGCGCGAATCGTTGACGACGACCGAACCGGAATCGCCGTTATTCCCGAACTGTGTACTCCGCGCCGTGTCGACGGCAATCCCGATCTGGTTGGTTAGCGTTACCGTACCCAGACCATTGCCGTAGGGGATCGCCACCGTCAAGCTGACACTGTCGACAATGCCATAGGTTAGACCGGTCGTGCGCCCGCGCTTCCGCACCGGCTGGTCAAGCACGGCGGGCGCCGTGCCGGTGACCGTCCCGATTTCCGTGATCGAACACTGGGAGCCGCGCGCCGTATGGCTCGAAACCGCGCAGTCGACCTGACCTCCTAATGACGCCCGCTCAAGCGCGCCGACGATTCCTGTCGGGCATGAGCCGCCGTCAGGACGGCTCGGCTGAGTCATCGTGTCGCCAACGCTCCAGCCGGTATCGACGCACATGACGTGAAAATTGCTCAGCAGCATCTTGTTGCCCGTCACGTTATCGTTGACGACCGCGCCGAGCGTGCCGACGGTGATGTACCAACCGGCAGACGGCACGTCAGGCGGCTCCATCCAGATCGAGCGGCACGGTCCGATGCTGATCCCCCCGACCAGCGGATCATATGTCCCGGTGTCCGCCATCAGTTGATATTCTTCCAACGGGACGAGCAGCGGGTGCAGGACATATTGGCGCTCAATGACGTCAGTTTTCACCCCATCAATCGTTTTAGGAATGGCTTCTTCGCCGGAAACGTCCTTTTTCTCCTCGACGAGAACGCGAATAGCTAGCTCTCTGGTCTTCTGCCCGCCGACGATCTTATAGCCGATTTCAACGCCGGTGACGCCGCTGCGCGCGAGCAGTTCGGCTTCAACCTGCTCCTTGATCTGCTTAATTTCGGACATGGCTGCCATAAAATCATTCCTTGTTCAATCAACCTTCCTTGCGATGCGTTGGTCATCACTTCGAGTCACGCGAATAGGCACGATCCCCCCATAGCCAACAGCACGAGCCGCGGACG
>JAEVZT010000520.1 GCA_023392115.1 Chloroflexota bacterium | reverse complement strand
TACAGCGGCGAGCCGTTGTACGTCACCTGCCGCGTGCCGTCCGTGCGCTCGATCACGCCGACCCAGCCGGGGATGCCCTGCGCCAGCGACGCGACTTCGTCCTCATCCACCGTCAGCGGGGGCCAGTTGGTGGCGCACTGATCGTAACAGTTGCTGACGCCCGCCTCGTCATTGGCGAACGTGTAAAGCGTCATGCCTTCGGGTCCGACGAGGAACGCTCCAAGATCGTCGTTGCCGCCTAGACTGACAGTCGCCGCTGCGTCTTCTTGCGCTTGAATGGCGGCAACCCCGATGAGTAGAACCGCAAAAATGACGAGTAAAGCTACTGCTTTGCGCTGCATAATATCCCCACCTTTCTGAAAACTCTCCTCAACTAACAAGAACGATGAGGAGGCGGTGGTTGGATTGATCGGTTTTCTGAAAGGTGGAATATTCGCAGGCTAGCCAACCAGCAGTTGGCGCGCGACCAGTTGATCGGTGATCAGGACGTGTACCCAGCCGCCGAGCAGCGCCCCGCGTATCGCCGCGAATTTGCGCTCGCCGCCGGCGACGGCGACCGTCCGGCTGACGTGGCGCAGTTGTTCAAGGCTCATGCCAATCACACGCCCCTCGAGCGGCGTGTGTACAGGCTTACCTTCGGCGTCGAAGAAGTGCAGGCAGATGTCACCGACAGCGCCCGCTTCACGCAGTTGGACAAGTTCCCCTTCCGAGAAGACGTTGCCGCTCGACCGCAGCAGGTGCGACGGCTCGACCGAACCGATGCCGACCAGCGCCAGCGTGACCTTATCGAACAGGGCGATCGCTTCGCTGGTGTAGCTGTCGGCGAGCAGCACGTCGCGCGTTTCGCGCGAGCTGACCACTCCCGGCACCGGCAGCGGCGTCACCGAGCCGTTGACGAGTGTCGCCAGAATCCGTGTCAGCTGCAGCGCGTGGATTTCGGCGTTCGGGCTGCCGACGCCGCCGAGTATTTGCACCACCTGCGCGCGCACGGACTGGTTCAGCGGCTGCAATGCCTTCGCCACCGCCAGCAGCGTTTCGCTCCACGATGACACGCCAATGTACTCGCCGTCTTTGATCGTCGTTTCGAGGTAGTAAGCGCCCGCCGCGCCGAGGTTGCGCAGCAGTTGATCGGGTTCCGGGTGGTGATCGACGACGATCGCCGCCTTTAAGTTGTACTTCGCCTCAATCGCCCGTTCCAGATCGGGGTGGCTGCCGATCGGCGTGCTGATCGTGATGCGGACGATCCCCTCGTCGACGGCGCGCTTGAGCAGGCGCGACACGCCCGCTTGTGACAGCGACAGCCGCTCTGCGATTTGTGTTTGGCGCAGGTTGTGTTCATAGTATAGGCTGGCGACTTTCGCAAGCAGCCGTAATTCTTCAGTGCGCGGCATGGGAGGAATTCTCCAAACGGTTGAATAAATATTCCTTATTGAGCAATTATTCCACTAACACTGTAGTGCTGAATGAGGTGGATGTCAAGCAGAAGCGTGACGGCTGACGGTTCACCCTACGCGTATGACAGTCTCTGCCGGGAACTACAAACGCTCGAATGGCTTATGCGCGTGGGGTCGGGACGGTGAACACAAAGGCGCCGCCTTCGTTCTTGCCCTTCGGCACAGCCCAAATCTTGCCGCGATGCACTTCGACGAGGCTGCGCGTGACCGCCAGCCCCAAGCCAACGCCTTCGATCTTCTTCGATTTTGCTTCTTCCGTGCGGAAGAAGGGCATGAACACGCGCTCGGCTTCCTCGTGCGACAACCCCTTGCCCTGATCGGCGACGGTGACGACGATCGCCGGCAGGACAATATCGCTCGGCGCGCTGTCCGGCAGATCGCGCGGCGCTTCGGCGTAACGCATGGACACCGTAATCGTCCCGCTTTCGGGCGAATATTTGATGGCGTTCGTCAGCAGGTTGGTCAGCACCTGCGAAATACGGTCGATGTCGACGTTGACTTCGGGCAGGTCGTCGTTCAGCTCCATGATGACCTGCTGCTTGCGCGCCTTGTACTGAAGCTCCATGCGCGCTACCACGTCGATGATGATGTCCGCCAAATTCGCGTCACCCTTGTTGAGCTTGATTTCGCCCGCGTCGGCGCGCGTGATGTCGATCATGTCGTTGAAGACGCGGTTGAGGTGTTTGGCGCTGTTGAGGATGATTACCAGATACTCGCGGGCGATATCCGGCAGTTGATCGCCGGTGGATTCGAGGATGAACTCGGCGAAGCCGCGGATCGACGTCAGCGGCGTCCGCAGCTCGTGCGACACGCTCGACAGGAACTTGGCGCGCAGGCGCTGCGCCGTCCGTTCCGGCGTCACGTCGTGGAAGATATAGATGCGCCCCATGGCGTGGGAGTCTTGATAGACCGGCGCGCTGTACCACTCGATATCAATCGGGTGACCGTCGCGGTGAACCATGCGAAACTCGCCGCGCTGGGTTGCCGGGTCGCGCACGGGCGCGCTCAACCACATCGAGCGCAGTTCTTCGCGCACGCCTTCGGGAATTTGCATCGTCTTGAGCAGGTCGATCAGCGTGGCGCCTTCAGCGCGGCGTTCGGGAACTTCAAACATGCTCGTGAAGCGCTTGTTGACGGTCAAGACGCTGCCGCCCGCACCGCCGGGGAGCACCATGACGACGCTGTCGGTCACAGCGTCGAGCAGCGCCGCGCGCCCCTGTTGGACACGATCGTGCTGCTGCTGGAGCACCTGCGCCATCGCGCTCATCGCCAGAAATGAGCTAACCGTCTGGTAGCCTTCGATCTCGCGCGGCTCGAATACGTGCGGCTTGTCCGTGCCGATGACCATCACGCCGAGTTTCTGCGCCCCTGAACCGAGCGCGATCAGCGCCAGCGAACGGATGCGCTCGGCGCGCAGGAAACCGCGCGTCAGCGGGTCGAACCGCGTCTTGAGTTCATTGACGCTGGGATAGGTCAGGACGCCCTGCGTTTCAAGCTGTTCCATCAGATCAGGGTAGTCGCGCAGGTAGATGCGGACGCCCGTCCCGACGCCGCTGCCGAGGCGCTTCGACCACGTCCCCTGAATTTCGAGATACTCGAACGATTCGTTCGGACCATCACGCTGAGGACCGTAGAGCAGAAGCGCGCAGCTTGAAACATGCGCTTCGAACAGCGTGTCGTGGAGCAGGTCGACCACCTGCTGCGGCGATGGGTTGACGGCGATCGCGCGGGCGGTCATGAGGATCGACTGCGCGGTGGCGAAATCGAGTGCCGTCCGGTTCAAGAGCGCGTAGTTTTCGAGCAGGGTGCGAATGACATTGACGGCGGGTTGATCGCCCTGATCGCGCCCGTAGGCAGCAGCTTTAAGCGAAAACAGCGCCAGCACAGCGGTTTGATCGTCGCCGGCGGCGAATGGCAGCAGCATTCCCGACATGAACGGCAGCGGAGCAAGCGCGCCCGCGTCGAGGATCACGGGGTTGTCGGCGAGCAGGGGATCGTCCCGCCTGTCGATGGCGCGGCGTACCATGTCGCGCACGGTGTCCACGTCCTCGAATGCGCCATCCACGGCGATCATGTCAAGTCGGCGATCCGCCGTGTGGTAGAGAAACAGGGTGGCAGCATCCGACGACATATCGATCAGTACCTGCTGGAGCAAGTACTGAAGCTGCGCGAGGGGCAGTTCGCGCTGCTGCTG
>JAEVZT010000419.1 GCA_023392115.1 Chloroflexota bacterium | reverse complement strand
ATTCATTATCACGACGACGCCGCTGCCGGGGACGCCGCGCGTCGCCGCCCTGCCGACCGGACTCATAGACGAAGCGGGCGGCGCGTCGACAGCGCCGACGATTGACCCGACGATCCTCGGCGCGAGCGTCGAGATTCAGGCGACCGCCAGCGCGCTGCCTCAGGGCTGCGTCCTGCACACACTCAAGGAAGGTGAGTTCCCGTCGGCGATCGCTGAGCAGTACGGCGTCGATATGTTCGAACTCATGGAAGTTAACGAACTCGACGATACGAGCGCCGCCTTCCTGCAAATCGGGCAGGTGTTGATCGTTCCGCTCGAAGGCTGCACGCTGACCGCGTCGGCGCTGAACGACGAGGCGGAGACGGAAGAAGTCGATGCCGCGTCTGCGGCGGGCGGGGCGGCATCGGCAGATGCGACTGACGAAGCACAGCCATCGGTGACGCCGACGCCATCGCGCACGCCGACCGCCACGCTTCCGCCGACGGCTGTCAACGCACAAGTCGCGATCTTGCGTGTCATCAGCCCCGGCAACGTCACCGTTGAGGGCGTTGAGATTCAGAATAACGGTCCAGTGGTCGAGATCACCGGTTGGACGCTGACTGATTCCGGAGGCAACGTCTACACATTCGGCGAACAGCGATTGTTCACCAACGGGCGCGTTATCGTCTACACGCGCAGCGGGACGGATACGCCGAGCGCGAAGTACTGGAATCGTGACACGGCGGTGCTGTCTCCGGGGGCGACGCTGACATTGAGTGATGAAGATGGCGCGGTGCAGTCGACCTACATCGTTCCGTAGGGTTTAGTGGATAAGGTTCTCTATGCCGTGGATTGACGAGCAGATCAAGGATTTGATGGCGAAAGGGGGGTTCTCAAACCTGCCCGGCGAAGGCAAGCCGCTCAAATTTGAGGATGATTCCCATGTGCCCGCGCACCTGCGCATGGCGCACAAACTGCTCAGAGATAATGACATGGCGCCGGAGTGGATTGGCGCCGGCAAGGACGTTGACGCCGCGCGCGAAAAACTGATCGCCGACGTGCGCCGCGCGGTTCGGACGTATCGCGGCGCGCTTAACGACGCCGCGCGCTCCGATCAGCCAGAGCAGCGGCGGGCGCAGGTTGAGAAAAACTGGCAGCAGACGCTGGAGTCACTGCGGGAAGCTGTCAAAGGCTTCAACCGTCAGGCGTTGAGCTTCAACCTGAAAGCGCCGAAAGGCGTCACGCACAAGGCAATGTTCGACTTGGATCGTGAACTGAACGCCGTTCGTTGATGGCGGCGCTGTCTATTAATGTAGGGGTCAGGTAGTCGCCCGACCCCTACACGCGTTTGTCAAGCCACTTTACTGCGTAATCGTCGTGTCGTCTTTATTCTCGACCGTCTTCTCGGCGTCACGCTTCGAGCTGTCATCCAGCCCTTTACGGAAATTCGCCACGGCGCTCCCCAGCTCGCCCCCGATGCGCGATACGCGCCCGACGCCGAACAGGAGCAGGACGATCACCAGAATGATGATCAACTCGGTTGGACCTAGAGACATGGTTTATTACCTCTCGTTAGCTCTGCGGGCATTATAGCATAAAGTGTTTGCCTCAACCCTGTGAACAGTGATAGACTCCTAACAGGAGGATTGTCACGTTGCCACAACAAGCGCTGTATCTGAAATGGCGACCGATGTCGTTTGACGACATGGTTGGTCAGGAACACATCACGCGCACGCTGCGGAACGCGCTCAAGTCGGCGCGCGTCCGTCACGCCTATTTGTTCAGCGGTCCGCGCGGAACCGGCAAGACGACGACCGCCCGGCTTCTGGCAAAGGCGCTCAACTGCCAGAATGCCGATCCTGACCGCCGTCCGTGCAACGAATGTGCCGCCTGTGTCGCCGTCAACGAGGGGCGCTATCTCGACTTGATCGAGATTGACGCCGCGACGCATACCGGTGTCGACGACGTGCGCGACCTGCGCGACAAGATCGCCTTCGCACCCGGCGAGGGACAGTACAAAGTCTACATCATTGACGAAGTCCACCGCTTCACCGGCAACGCCTTCGACGCCCTGCTCAAGACGCTCGAAGAGCCGCCGGATCACGCGGTATTCGTGCTGGCGACGACCGAGATCGACAAAGTGCCGGCGACAATCAAGAGCCGCTGTTTGCAGTTCGAGTTTCGCCGTCTGACGGTGCGCGAAGTCGCCGATCGCCTGCAAATGATCGTCGAGTCGGAAGGCTTACAGGCGGAGCGCGAAGCGCTCGAAATCGTTGCCCGTCAGGGCACGGGCAGCGTCCGCGACAGCATCAGCCTGATCGACCAGATCGTGACCGATCCCGACGAGACGATCACCGTGACGCTGGTGCAGCGCGTGTTAGGCACGGCGAGTATCGCCGCCGTCAAGGAATTGGTCGAGGCGATCATCGACATGGACGCGGCTCAGGGGCTGCGCGTGATCAACGCGGCGGTCGACGCCGGCACCGATCCACGCCAGTTCGGACAGCAGGTGGTCGAACATCTGCGCTGCGTGCTGCTGACGCAAACCGCCGGAGCTGATCTCGTTGAAGCGTCGGCAGACGACCGCGCCGTTTTCGCGCAGCAGGCGGACGCGATCAACCGGTCGGTGCTTGTGCGCGCGATTCGCGCGTTTAATGAAGCGGTCAATAATTATAGGGGCGGCTGGCAGCCACAGCTTTCGCTTGAGCTGGCGTTGATGGACAGTCTGCGCGAAACGGCGGAACCTGTCGAGGTGACGCAGCAGCCGAAGCAGCGCGCCGATGCGAAAGGGGCAGCCGAAGCGCCGAGCGCGCCGGCGCAGCCGATGATGAGCGGCGCGCCGCCGGTCGTGCAAGCATCGGCGATCAACGAACAGTGGGATAAAGTCCTGTCTGCGCTCGGCAGGATCCACCGGACGAGTCCCGAAGTCATGCGCTATTTTCGAGCGCAGCGGGTGGACGGGAATACCGTCTTTCTGTGTACCGACAGCCAGATATTCTTCGACCGCATCCAACCCTTTCCCGACAAACGCAAGATTGTCGAGCAGGCGTTAACGGCGGTTTTTCGTGTCCCGCTGCACGTTCACATCGTGCTGGTTAACGATATGAGCCAGATTCACGAGGGTGGTTCGAGCGGCGGACAGACAAATACTCAGGAGGATCCGCTGCTGGCGACCGGACGCGAGCTTGGCGCGGATATTCGACCTGTCGATAAGCGATCATAAATCATACAGGAGTGAGGGAAATGTCGAAGCGGCGTGGTGGTATGCCGGGTGCTGGTATGGGCGGTGGCGGCAATGCGGGCTTGATGCGGCAGCTTCAGAAGATGCAGGAAGACATGGTTGCCGCGCAGGAAGCGCTGGCGAATGAGACTGTCGAAGTGACGACCGGCGGCGGGTTGGTGACGGTGGTCATCACCGGACATCAGCGGGTGCAGTCGATCACGATCAACGCTGAGGCGATCGATACCAGCGACTCCGAATGGACGAACGACCTGCAAGACCTGTTGGTCATCGCCGTCAATCAGGCGATCGAGCAGAGCCAGACGATGGCTGCCGAACGCATGGAATCGATCACCGGCGGGCTGGGGAATATGCCCGGCTTGGGCGGACTGCTCGGCTAAGGGTTTAGGCGAGAAGTGAGATTGGACGCCGCTAGCGGCATACGATGAGTAGAGCCATTCCTGAACCCGTAACACGCTTGATCGAGGCGCTTTCCCGTCTGCCCGGCGTGGGACCGAAAACCGCCTCACGCCTGACATACTATCTGCTGCGCGCGCCGGACGAACTGTCCGCCTCACTCTCCGAGGCGCTGCGCGACCTGAAAGCGCAGACGCGCCTGTGTTCGGTGTGCTACAACATCACGGTTGACGATCCTTGCGCGATCTGTGCCGATAACCAGCGCGATAACCGGACGATCGCCGTCGTCGAGGAACCGCTCGACGTGCTGGCAATCGAGCGCACCGGCAGTTATGGCGGCGTCTACCATGTACTGCACGGCGCGATCTCGCCTGTGAACGGCGTCGGACCGGATGATATCCACATCCGCGAGCTGGTCGGTCGCGTTGAACGGGGGAATGTCGCCGAAGTGATCGTGGCGACCAACCCCGGCTTGGAAGGGGACGCGACGGCGATGTACATCCAGCGCGAGCTTGCGCCAAAAGGCGTGAAGCTCACACGTTTGGCGCGCGGGCTGCCGGTCGGCGGTGATATCGAGTACGCCGATACGGTCACGCTAATGAGGGCGCTGCAGGGGCGAAGCGAGTTGTGAGCTTCGCCCTTTTTCTAATAGAATTGATTCAAAATTGACCCTTCACAGGCTGGTTGAG
>JAEVZT010000237.1 GCA_023392115.1 Chloroflexota bacterium | reverse complement strand
ACGTTAGGCGACGATGTGTGGACGGCGGTCTGGTACGATACCGCGACCACCGGCGGAAGTTTTACCTTAAGTAACCCGCGCGAAACGACAACACACGGCAGCGACATTAACGCGATCAATTTTGACTTCGGCGGCGGGATACCAGAATCGATTGGTATCGCGTCGGGCGTCACAGATGGAAATACATTTGGCGCGAGCTTTACACGCTCAATCACCCTGTCGCACCCGGCTCGACTCAAGTTCACCCTTACCGTTGACGATTACGGGCGGCTCTTTGTCGACAACATGACCAGCGCGAAGATCACCCGTTCATCAAATGGAACATCAACCGCATACGTCGATCTAGGAGCAGGAACCTATCCGATCAAGCTTGATTTTGCCGAGAATTCAGGCAACGCAAAGGTCATCTTGCTTGTCGAAACGCTGAATACTAACCCTGATGACGTGCTTGGCGCGACGAATTCGTCGTGCAGTTGGGGATCACACAAGGTATCCGCCAGCAGCGCGGAAAGCGCCTCGATCAGCTTCGCGATGGATGAAAACACGGTTAACAACAGTTGGGTTGCCGGTCGAACGTGTTATCTGGAACTGCGTGGTTCCGTCGATCTGTCGTCAGTCGCCAATCCGCGCTTGAGCTTCTGGGACATGTGGGATTTTTCGGATAATGCCAACGCGACCGGCGAATTACAAATCGGTCGCTATACTATTGACCCGGTGACGAACGCCGTCGACCGCTCGCAACTGAACTGGTGCAGCATTCCGCTGCGCCAAGGGGGGACGGCGAATTACGGCTGGATACGCAGCGAGGTCGACATCCGTAACCGCTGTCCCGGCGTCGGCGATCAAATCACCCTGCGCTTTGTCCTCGACAGTTCAAGCGGTGGCACGACGCGCTGGCGCATCGACGACATGCAAATCCTCGACGCGCCGGACGCCGGACGGACGTTCACTGTCGGCGACAGCTGGGATCTCAACAGCCGCGACCAGATGAACGACTTCATCTTTACGGCGGACAGCAACCAGACTCTTGCCACCAACCCGCAGCTCCCGAATACGATTGAAACGTGGCGCTGGGACTTGACTGCCAACAACACGCGAACAGGCTACAGCTGGGATGATAGTCCCGGCGCGAACTATCCAATTCCATCGTCGGGACGCCTTGTGCGCTACCTCGAATTCAAGCACCCGGTCGATCTCAGCCCGGGGCGCAGCCCTGCGCCGCCTGCTGCCGATCCTGAAGGCGATACCGGCGCGCCGCTGCTCTCGTTCTGGTTCGCCTACGATGTCGCCGTCGGGTCGAGCGTTGTGGTCGAGTACACCACCGACAGCCGATCAGCCGGAATCCCTGCCGACCCAAGCAACCCCGAAAACTGGCAGCCACTGCCCGGCGGTATCCTGCTTGACTTCGACCTTCCGAGCGGTACACCGCGCACGAATGAACAGGTCAGCCGCACGAATACGGCAATGCAGTTGATTGAGATTCCGCTTGACAGCCTCGCCAACACACCGTTCCGCTTGCGCTTCGCGTTCTACACAAACTCAGGCGCAAGCACGAAACCCGGCATTTACATCGACGACATCCGTATCGAGCGTCAGTCCTCGAACGCCTACCTTGCCTATCCACTCTATGACTCGGCAGAAGCTCCGGCAACAACCCAGACGTTGTGGCTCGCGGGTGGCAGCGGCCCTCAGTGGGGCGAAACGACCGAACGCGGTGGTGCTGCCGGCACTTCAACGGCATATTCGGACAGCCCGAATTCCAACTACACCAGAAACACGCCGGCGACGTTTGAACTCCGCCGCCCGATCGACCTACTCAACGATTCGCCGGAGAATGGCGCAGAGGTCGGACGCGCCCCCGCGCAAACGCCGCTGCTGACGTTCTGGCATCAGCGATACATAACCAATACAACGCATCGTTTCGCTGTAGATATCTGGACGCCAGCGACCAATACTTGGACAGAAGTATGGGCGTATGTCGGGAATGACGGATACGGAAGCATAGCTTCTGGCACACATTACCGCCAGCTGGCATGGGAGCGGGTCGAAGTCAATTTGCAGGCGGCGCTGGTACAAGTCACCGGTAAGTCATGGACAGATATCTTCGCAAACTCCGACAGCGTCACCGACGATGATGATGTTCGCGTCCGCTTCCGTTTCCAACCCAACAATAACAGTTCCACTCAGGACGGTGTTTACGTTGATGAAATCGCCATAGCGGACGCGCCTGCGCGTTCGCATCGTCTGTGGGCAGCCTTCGACTCAACCGAATTTGGCACCGGAAACGGCGTCTACGAGGACAATATCGAATTCAGCCCAACTATCCCCGGCGGATGGCAGGACAGGTTCTACGTCGGGGGCGACTGGGGAACCGTCAGCAACAGCGGTTATACGCGCAGCGGCACGCAGTCACTGAACGACAGCCCGGGCGGTAACTACCTCGGCTACACCATTAACCAGCTTGAGCTTGCGTCGATCATCGATCTGCGCGGTACGGCAGAAGGCACATTCCCGCGGCTGAGCTTCTGGTCACGCTGGATACTTGGCTCGGCAAACCACAAGTTCCGCGTCGAAGTTGCACAGGAAGACCCCGACGATACGACGCAGGGTTACAATGATCTCGGCGGCTGGGCACCTTGGGAAGCAGTGCCGACAAGCTACATCGCGCCGCAGATAGAGAAGACGAATTCGACACTTCACACTTGGGTGCGCGAAGATGTTGATCTTTCACCGTACATTGGCAGCCGCATCCGCGTTCGTTGGATACTTCATGTCACTGACAACTCGAGCCGCAAGGATGGCGTCTACATCGACGACATCACCGTCAGCTACGGCTTACGCCGGATCCCGCTAACGTTCGTCGACAACGCGCAAAACCTCGACAACTGGATCGCGGAAGGCTCGTGGGGCGTTACGCCACAGTATTACGTAACCGGCTCTGATGCAGCCAACTTCGGTCCCTACAGCTGGCGCGGTTGGTATTTCGACTGCACGGGCACATGTAACAGCGGCACATACAACACCATTCTCAACAATAACTACCCACGCCTTGGAGTCGATCCGGCACCGGCAGCAAATTCAATCTACGGTCCTGAAATCACGGGCGAGATTAATGGCCATCTCGGAAACAACCGTCCGTTCATCACTCAGCCGAATTCGCTCCCGATCGAGTTCCATGATACGTGGACGGCACGCTGGATTCGTCAGGTTGACCTCGCACCCGGCACCTACACCTTCTCAACGTATGCCGACGACGGTGTTCGCTTATGGATTGATGACGTTTCCGGCACGAATTTGACTGCCGCAGGTGCCACGACACTCCCAACTGCAAACGCCGGGTATATTATCAATGACTGGAGCGATCACAGCGCGCGGTATGTATACGGTACGCTTACCGTTGACACGCCGCTCATTGGACGACATTTGTATCTCGATTTCTATGAAGCCGGTGGGGATGCGGTAGTTGCCCTCACGATGGCGCGCAACAGCTTCTCGTTCACCGACAGCCCGAATCGGTGGAACGGTTCAAGCTGGGTGACGGTAAATACGACACAGGGTGGCAACACGTCGCTGATCCTCGACGGCGTGATCGACATGTCGGACACAAGCTATACGTATACACTCAACTACAGCCGCAGGGGAGTAACGGGCAGCAACACCGTATTGTGGCTCGAGTACTCAACCAACGGCGGTTTCACATGGACTACGGTTGGTAGTGCGTCGCTGCTCGGTTCATACCAGACGGTCTCGGATTGGGACACAAGAACCGTAAGCCTCAACTCTATTCGCGGAAACGCGAACGTTAGCTTGCGCTTCCGCCTTGATGCTAGGACTGCCAGCACGGATGTGAAGGACGGCGTCTACCTCGCCGACATCATCATCCTGCGCAACTAGCGCCGCGTGCAATCGCGGAACACCACTCAATCGAACGCAGTCGCCCTTCTCGCTAAGTGACTCGGCGAGAAGGGTGATTTGCTTGTCCTCACATCACCCCTCGAATGAGTGTAGTCGAAGCCCCCGCCGCCTGTTATACTTGACCGATATGCCAGTCACAAGGATAAACAGGTGAACGTAAAACGTCCCGGGTTGCTGTTCACGCTGGTCGGACCCGCCGGGGTCGGCAAAAACCAGTTGATGAAGCATGTCCTGTCCAACACCCTTGTCCGCCAAATTCCAACCGCGACCACGCGCGAGCGCCGCCCGACTGAAGTTGAAGGTCGCGAGCATTTGTTCGTTGAACCGGCTGAGTTCCAGCAGATGATCGACAACGGCGCGCTGCTCGAGTGGCAGCAAGTCCATGACCGCCATTACGGCATGGTACGCTCAGTCGTCGAAACGGCGCTCGACAGTGGGCAGCCAATCATCGCCGATATTGACGCACTCGGCGCAATTTACGTCGCCGAACAGTACCCCGAAAATACGGTCGGCATCTTCATCCAGCCGCCCGACTTCAAATCGCTGATCGACCGCATGAAGGGGCGCGGCGATGAGCTGTCCAACATCAGCAAACGGCTGCTGCGCGTGCCAATGGAACTCGAACTCGCCTCGAAGTTCGACTACCTGATCGTCAACGACGATCTCGATCAGGCGTCCAATGCGCTGCTCGACATCGTCACCAGTGAGCTTGACCGGCGCGGACAGCGATCGGCACAGATTCAAGTCCATATGCCGCACGCTTTCCGCTACTGCGCGCGGGTGCTCCCGGTCTACCGCGACGAAGTCGCGTGCCGCGAAGAAGTCACCGACGGCTCGAGCTTCCCGACCGCCGCCATCGGGCGCGGTGACCAGCCGGTTGAAGCGGCTCTCCGCGCTCTACGCGAGGAGCTTGGCATTGAGCTTTCCACCGACAACCTTGAACATGGCGACGTGACCGGCGAAGGCTATGTCTCGCCGCTGTCGCTCGACTATGCGCTCCATGACGGCGTTGAGTACATCATCTACACCTACGTCTATCGGCTTGACGACCGGATTGCGCTGCCCCCGGGGTGGGCGTGGTGCCCTATTCCGGCAGATACCCTGCCGCCGGTGCTGGTTGACGCGCTCCAACGCGCTTAGGTAGATAACAGCGATGGATATACGCGAACGTCATCTCGCGCTGGGCGCGTCACTCGCCGCCGATGGAATCCCGCTCCATTACGGCGATCAGGCGGCGGAGTACGACGCGGCGCTCAACGCGGCGGTCTTGATGGAGCGATCGCACGAGGGGCGGCTGGCGCTGACCGGACGCGACCGCCTCGACCTGCTCCACCGCATCTCGACAAACGATCTCCTGTCGCTGGCAGAGGGTGAAGGTCGCCCGACGATCTTCACCAACGCCAACGCCCGCATCCTCGACCGGGCAACGATCTACAACCGGAGCGACAGCGCGTTTGTCGTCACCGAACCGGGACGCGGCGGCGCGCTCCTGCGCTACTTGCAGCGCAACATCTTCTTCAACGACGACGCGCAAATCAGCGATCTCACGCCGTCAACGCGCCAGTTCGTCATTCACGGGCAGACCGCCGACGCGGTGCTCGAATCGCTGGTACCCGGTTTGGCGGCAACCGCGCCGATGCACGGACAGGAGGCGCCGATTGGCGATGCAGCGGCGTTCCTCGCCCGCGCCAAGCCGCTGATCGGCTCGAACTGGTTGATCGTCGTCGCGAACGAACACGCGGTTTCCGTCTGGGACGCGCTGCTAGCGGCAGGATCAGCGCACGGACTGCGCCCCGCCGGATCGCTGACGTATAACGCGCTGCGTATTCGCGCCGGTCGTCCCGGCGTCGGTCGTGAGTTGAGCAGCGAGTACATTCCGCTCGAAGTCGGTTTGTGGGATGAGGTTAGCTTTCACAAGGGCTGCTA
>JAEVZT010000216.1 GCA_023392115.1 Chloroflexota bacterium | reverse complement strand
GATTAGTGGAGAAGTCCGTACCGCTCCTGATTACCCATCGTAGCGAACCGCCCGTGCCGCCGTATAAGTCGCCTACGCCACCCGCGAAGCTCCCCGACTGGATCGAGCGATATATGGCATGGGCGGGCGCGACCGGCAATCAGACACCACTGATCTTCCATCAAGCCGCCGGACTGTGGCTGCTAGCGACCGCCATTGGACGTAGGCTGTACGGTGAAGCGCCGTGGGGCGTGCGTATCTACCCGAATCTGTACCTGATGCTGGTCGCGGGAACGACCTTCTACCGCAAATCGACGGCTTACAAGCTGGCGGAGCAGGTAGCACGCGCGGCTATCCCACATATGCTCATGCCGACGCCGGGATCGCCTGAACGCTTTCAGGAGGCGCTAGCGGGACGAATGCCGTCCAACTTCGACAAGCTGCCGAAGGCGCAGCAGGAGCGCTTGACCAAAGGACAGCCGTTCGCGGCACAGCGCGGCTTGCTGAAGGATGAGGTTGCCGGATTGTTTGGGGCGATCAACAAACGCGATTACATGGTCGGTATGAAAGACCTGCTGATGGAACTCTACGACTGCCCGGACTACTTTGACAAAGACACGCAGACCGGGCTGAACGTGGTCGAGAATGCCGCCTTGAGCATCCTGGGGGTAACGACGCCTGCCAGCTTGGGCAGCGCCATCAACGCGGGCGATTGGGACAACGGCTTGCTGGTGCGCTTCGCACTGCTCATGCCGGAGCCAGACTACGCTGAACGTCCACCTTCGATGATGTATCAGCCCGCGCCGGATAACCTGATCGACGATTTGCGCCAGCTTCACGAGCGGCTGCCCGTGCCGGAGATGACCGAGATGATCTGGAGCGCACCGGGCGCGCTGCGCCTCAACGTCGAGTGCTGGACGGAATGCCAGCGCTACGGCGATGACCTGCGCCGGTTGTGTGATCCGCGCCGCGAGGTTGAACTCGATGAGCGGCTGAAGGGCGTGTATGGACGGATGCACGTGCAGGCATTCAAGCTGGCGTCGCTGTTCGCCGCGCTCGACTGGCTAAAGACAAATGATGCTGCGCCGACAGTCACGGTTGAACACTGGCGCGCAGCGCAGGCGATCACGGACGGCTGGCGTGCCAGCGCGCATCGGCTGCTGGAGCAGCTCGACAAGAGCGGCGAAGCAGTGATCGAACGTCGCCAGCAGGATCGGATGCTCACGTTAATCCGGACGAAAGGACGTGCGGGCTGCGAACTGCGCGACCTGTATCGCCAGATGCACGTCACCGCCAAAGTCGGACGACAGGTTGCACAAGAGCTGGTTCGGTCGGGCTTGGTGGCGCAGATCAGTATTGACGGAGCGGAAGGTTACGCCGCCATCGAGTCAATCCATACCATATGACATTGTGACTGGCGTGACGGATGTGACTCGTGACCCGGTGACAAGCGAGAATTTGTCACGGAGTCCCATTGTCACACTGTCACGTTTGTCACCACTTTGAGGAGAACAACAGTGAACCACACTCAACGCATTGCTCACGTCGCCCGCCAGCGCCGGAGCCTGACCAAAACGCTCGTTCGCGAGGCTGTTGAACGCTATCTGGAGGCGCTGGCAGAGGAGATCACCAGCGGGGAATGGGTCGATGTTCCCTACATCGGCAGGATACAGGTAATCCGTGAGGAATGCAAGGGATATGTGACGTCCATCACCCCAAGCGGTCAGCGCGTCCGCCGTGCCGTCAAAATGCGCTTACGGACGAAAGTGCGGCTGTACGAGAAGTTCAAGCGTCGATGCAGGACTGCTAAAGGGGAATATATGTAATGCGGTTTGCGAGTTCACCGGGTTCGGTAGCAAGCAGGACGGTCAGGATTTCTTCGATAGCCTGTCCAATCGACAGGTCGTCGCGAACTTCAATCACGCCGGGCATGGACAGCCCCGCTCGAATACGGTCATAGGCGTGTTTCGTCATCGTTTCGACATCGTGCGTTAGCAGGATGCGATCTTCTTGGGCTGCCCAGTCCAGGATCACCGAATCCGCCGCCTGATAGAGGTGGGTGTCCTGAACCCGCAGAATGTCCAGCTTGGGTTCGACACGCAGCAAACCCCGCAGGACATCCCCGTGAAAGTTCTCATCCGCAAGCAGGCGCAGCATGGTTACGCCTGTTTGCGCTGTTCTTCTAACCGCGACAGCAACCGCTCGCGCAGGGGATCGCTGGGATGGTCCGCCTCATACGCCTGCCGCGCCTCATCCGCAAGCTGCCGCTGCCGCCGCACGTAAGCATCGACCTCAGCGCGATTCTGCAGGTAATAGCCGACGACGAGGTAGACATCGGACAGGCTCAAAGCCGAGTAATGATGGGCAATTTCCTCCGGCGATGCGCCGCGATGGAAATCCGCAATCACCGCTTGCAGCGTCACGCGGGTGTTCCCAATGCGGATTACGTCCCCTTCATCGATCCGCAGCGGGATATCCACTGCTGTTGGCATCACAATCATGTCAGAGTCCTTCTGCTCATTCCCCTCTAGTGTAGCACATTCCCCTATCTCCCTGAACACGAATGCCTCTCACACGCCCGCCGCGCGGCGAGGGTACGACACGAGGGAACCCACCGTCCAGCACCGGCGGGCGGTACGGTCGCCGCTGCGCGGCTAGTCCCATTTTGCGGCATGGATTTGCAAACGGGACTACCGAACCACCCGCCTTCCTATGAGGATGCTGGACGGTTCCCCCTTCTGCGTCGTTGGCGCGGGTTGAGCGGTCGCGCTCACCTGCGCTGGCAGACTCCAGCGGTGTGAGGGAGTGTCCCCATGTCTACGTTCCAGATCAAACCGTTTCCGTGTGTCGCTGTTTATCCAACCAGTTTGGCAGGCGAGATGACGTTCGAGCAGATTTACGACGATCTTGCCCACTACGCCTCGAATGTGATGAAGCGCAATGGCTTGTGTCCGCACGAAATCCCGGAGTGCTTGCAGATCGGCTTCATGGTGCTGTGGGAGACGTTAACTGAGCAGTGCGATTTCCTCCTTCAGAAAGCCCGCCGTCAGGCGGTGTTTTTCATTCTGGCGCGGTGCAAAATCTCGTCGATACGTTATCAGGCGGGAATGTATGACAGCCTTGACGCGCTGACTTCGGACGATTGGCACAATACTGTCGACGAACAGATTGACAGCTTGCAGCACCAGCACGGCGAACGCTGGGCAGGCTGGGCGACCGAGATCGACATACGCGTGGACATCGAGCGCGTTATGTGCCTATTGGCTGAGAAATATGCCGACTCGCCCAAGCACCTCGTCGCGTTGTACTTCATCACCACGCAGGTCAGCCGGGTAGATGCGGCGAGCATGCGGGTGTGACGCCGTGGAACTGGTACAAGCACTACGTACTGCCGGTGCTGGCAGAGATGCGTTACGAGTTCGCGCAGGTGTTTCTTGAGGAGCATAGCTACACACGGCCTGAACCGATCGCTAAACCTACGAACAAGAACCGGCGAACCGGACGCTTCACATCAC